>JAIRZQ010000017.1 GCA_031267135.1 Prevotellaceae bacterium | reverse complement strand
ACAAATCTCTTTTCGGCTACATCCTGCTTGCAGCATCCGTGCAATTGTGTACCTTTGTTCCTGAGTTAAATGTTTCTTTTTTTTCATATTACAACTAAAGTAAGACATTTTTCTTAATCTCTGTTTGGGGCATGCCCCAAACAGAGATTTTTTTACTTCTGTTGCATTTACTATTTGAACTTACCGAACAAAGAAAGGTAAAATGCTACGCAAAGAAAGTGTAAATGTTGAAATTGTCCATCCTTTTGCTAATGCACTATCGAAATAATGCTTTATCAATATTTTATCAGTAACGCCAAAAGGTTTTACAAAAAGTTGCATTGAATACTTGAAGCTGCGATAATTAAAATTTTGCAAAAAATTTTTGTAATAATAAAATAAGATGTACCTTTGTACTTGATTAACAGTTTTTAAATATTAACAATTAAAATTAACAATTTATGAAATTATTGAAAAGTATGGTTCTTGTTTTGATGGCAGGACTAATTATGACCGCATGTGGCGGTGGGGCAACACCTTCGGATGTTGTGAAAAAGTTTAGTGAAGCATCATTAAATTTTGATTTCAAAGAACTGTCAAAATATGTTGCCAAAGAACATGTTGACAGTTACAATAAACTTGCAGAGCAATTTGAAGCTCCTGAGGCTAAAGCTTATCTTGAAACTATGAAAACAATGGCTAAAGACTCAAAGTTCGAAATTCTTGGCGAAACGATTTCCGAAGATGGAAATACAGCAACGGTAAAAGTAAAGACTTCTGCAATGGGGCAGGAAAAGGAAGATGATGTAAATCTTATTAAAGAAGATGGACAATGGAAAATAAATGAAAATGTAGGCCTTGGCGAGTAAAAATTTATACAGGGAAAAGGCCTCAACATATTAGTTTATTACTTTTATAATGTTCCTGATTTGCTGCAAAGGCAAGCAGGAGCATTTTTTTATAATAGCGTTTATATTGAATAAATCCATATAATGTCTATTTTTGTGCGCGCTTTTCAAAAAATCATCTATATTTGTAGGTCATAATATTGTTATGAATTACAAGCAAAAAATAGTAAACGACCCTGTTCACGGATTTATCAACATACCGGCGAACCTTGCTGCCGAGCTTATAGAACACGGTTATGTTCAGCGCCTGCGTAATATCAAGCAGCTCAGTCTTTCGTATCTTGTATATCCCGGCGCGTGTCACAACAGGTTTCAGCATGCGCTCGGAGCAATGTATCTTATGACGCAGGCAATAGATATTTTGCGTTCGAAAGGATGTGAAATTACCGAAGAAGAAAGCGAAGCTGCCGTTTGCGCAATTCTTTTGCACGACATAGGTCATGGACCTTTCAGCCATTCGCTCGAACACAGCATAATAAGCGAAGATACCGGTCATGAAGATATTTCGGCTGTACTTATGCACGAAATAAACATGCAAATGGACGGTCGTTTGTATTTGGCTATTGCAATTTTCAACAATACGTATCACAAAAAGTTTTTGCATCAGCTGGTTTCAAGCCAGCTTGATGTTGACAGGCTTGATTATTTAAGCCGCGACAGTTTTTTTTCGGGCGTGGCAGAAGGAATGATAGGTTTGGGCAGAATAATAAAGATGCTTAATGTGGTTGATGACGAACTTGTTGTCGAAGCCAAAGGAATTTATTCGATAGAAAAGTTTTTAATTTCACGACATTTAATGTACTGGCAGGTTTATTTGCATAAAACCGTATTGGCTGCCGAAAAGATACTTGTCAATATTTTGCGGCGGGCAAAAGAGCTTTCTCACAAAGGCGAAAATCTTTTTGCTGCTCCTGCGCTGCAATTTTTTCTGCAAAATAACATAACCATCGACGAATTTGGAAAATATTCCGGTAGCGAATTACCTATCGAGCATTTTATCAATCTTACCGATTGCGATATAGAATCGGCAATAAAAGTATGGTGTATGAACAAAGATTTTGTATTGTCACAACTTTGTAAAATGCTTATAAACCGTAAACTTTTTCGCTGCCGGCTATCAGAAAATCCTTTCAATCCGGAAAATATAGAAACAATACGACAAAATACAAAATCACTGTTACGCATCAGCGATGAAGATATTGATTATTTTGTAAGCCACGAAGCTGTTTCGTCAAAAGCCTATACGCCCAAAAGCGAAAATATAAAAATACTTTATCCCAACGGCGAGCTTGTTGATATAGCAAATGTTTCGGCAATACTTACCGCAGCGGTTTTTGCAGCTCCGACAACAAAATACGCTTTGTGCTATTGTAAAAATAATTTACAGAACCTGAAATGAAGTTATTATAAAACGTTGACTGTTTTCATAAACAGTATTTTAACATGAATAATTACTCATAGGCGAAATGTTAAGTATCTAATCAAATTCCGAATTTTACAGAAAAATGAGATTTTTTAGATTAAATTATTTCAAAAATATTATTTGTTTAGTATATTTGCATGATTTTTTAGTCATTTTTAAAAAATAATAAATTAAATGTTAACTATCAAGCAATTACGGGATAATCCCTCATATATTATCAAACGACTGAATGTTAAAGGGTTTGATGCCAAACATATTATCGACGAAATTCTAAAATTCGATGATGAAAGAAAGGCAATTCAAACAAGGCTCGATGCAAATCTTGCAGAACAAAATAAAATCGCAAAGGAAATAGGAATATTATATAAGGAAGGCAAACAGGCGGAAGCAAATTCGGCAAAGCAGCAAAGCGTTGAACTTAAAGAAATTTCAAGCAAAATGCAAGATGAGCAGATTAAAGTAGAAAAACTTCTTTCCGAAAAAATAGTTTTGCTGCCGAATATTCCTCACACGTCCGTTCCCGATGGCAAAACTGCAGATGACAATGTTGAAGTACGGCGCGGAGGAATAATTACCGAACTGCACAATGCTTTACCTCACTGGGAGCTTGCAAAAAAATATGATATTATTGATTTTGAACTCGGTGTAAAGCTCACCGGAGCGGGATTTCCCGTATATAAAGGCAAAGGAGCGCGTTTGCAGCGTGCATTGATTTCGATGTTTCTTGATATAAATACTGCGGCAGGCTATCTGGAAATAGAACCGCCTGTTATGGTTAACGAAAGTTCCGGCTTTGGAACCGGTCAGTTACCCGACAAGGAAGGACAAATGTATCACGCCGAACTTGATAATTTTTATTTGATACCGACAGCCGAAGTTCCCGTAACAAATATTTACAGAGATGTGATTTTGAACAAATCCGATTTCCCTGTGAAAATGACGGCTTATACTCCGTGTTTCCGGCGCGAAGCAGGATCGTACGGAAAAGATGTACGCGGGCTTAATCGTTTGCATCAATTTGATAAGGTCGAAATTGTGGAACTTTCATTACCCGAAAACTCTTATGAGGCGCTGGACAGAATGGTAAGCCACGTTGAAGAAATTATCAAACAGTTGGAACTGCCTTACAGAATTATTCGTCTTTGCGGCGGCGATATGAGTTTTACATCTGCTCTTACTTACGACTTTGAAGTTTATTCGGCAGCGCAGGAACGCTGGCTCGAAGTAAGTTCAGTATCCAATTTTGAATCATTTCAGGCAAATCGTCTGAAATTGCGCTATCGTGATGAAAACAAAAAAACGCAGCCGGCGCATACGCTCAACGGAAGTGCATTAGCGTTGCCGCGAATTGTTGCGGCATTGCTGGAAAACAATCAAACCGAACATGGAATATTAATTCCTAAAATGTTGCAGAAATATACAGGATTTGAAAGAATTTTTTAAATAAAACAGAAGATTAATTAATAAAATAAAATTATAACAAATTGGAAAATGAAAACAGTTAAATTCTCAATTATTATTGCGCTGTGCAGCGTAATTATTTGTGGTTGCTCTAAACAGAGCGTAACCGATTCGCATCTCGTTGCTGTTCCCGACAATGCAGCAATCGTACTGTCAATTAACGCTAAACAGATTATTGAAAAAGCAGGATTAAACAATCCCGATCAATATAAGGTTTACAGCCTTTTGCAACAGGAAATAGAACAGGCGCCTGCCGAAGAAGCAAAAATCATCAAGGATGTTTTGAAAGATACCCGTATTTCGGGATTAAACCTTGACAATATTTTTCTTTATCTGGCGCTGACAGATCATTCCGAAAATGCGGAACCATACTATGGCGCCGTATTTTTGATAGATAATCTGAAAACATTTGAAAATTTTCTTACAAAGACAAAATTAATGGATGATGTTGAGAACAGATTGATTCGCTTGCCGGATGGAATATCGACTGTGCAATGGAACGACGAAATTGCCGTAATATCAAATGCAGCCGGCTACGGCGTTGATGTTTTCAATAAAGACGAGTCAAAAAGCATCCTTGCAAACGAATTATTTAAAGCCGACTATTCCGGCAAAAATGATTTATATTTGTATGCCGAATGTAATCTTTTACTGTTTAATATTTTAAACCGGATACCATACTATTCCGCTGCAATGGATAACGCCGTATTGAAAAATCTCGAAGCGTACAAGGATATGTCAATGTCGGTAAGTATTAATTCGGAAAAGGGTGAATTTGCTGCAAATGCAAAACTGCTGCCTTTTGAAAAAGCAACAGAACTGTTTGACAAATCATATAGAACGGATTTCAACAGCGATCTGTACAGATATATTTCCGACAAAAGCTTACTGGCTTTTAAGTTTGCGATTAAGCCGCTTGATATTTACAGCCAGTATAAAAAAATGATCGGTTTGGATCAAGCCGGAGAAACTGCCGAAACAACAACCGAACAGGTTGAAATACTCGACGATTATGGCAATGTAACAGATGAAGAAGAAGTTATTGTTGACAAATACAGCGGCTATACAAGCAGCTATAATCTGGCGCAGAAAATGATGATAGAACAGTATGATGCGCAAATAACTTCCATCCTCGAAAATTTTACCGGCGATTTTATCGGAAGCTTGTCCGGAATTACCAATATTATGACTCCTGATTTTGCAATAGCAGCAGGTATTGTCGAAGGAAAAGAAAATAATATAACTGCTTTAATTGAACAGGTAGGATTTGTAAAAAACTCTGATGGATATTATTCACTGGAAATACAAAATATGAATTTCTATTTTGCAGTAAACAAAAATGCTGCATATTTTACAGGAACTCCCGAGGCAATTGCAAAATTCTTTGACAAAGGTTACAGTTCAAACATAACATCGGCAAAAAATTTTGGCAAGGAACTTAAAGATGCTTTGGCTTATTTTTACTGGAATATAAACATCAACGATTATCCAGCATTGTTGAAAACTTTTATAGCAATGTCGCAAAATGGAAACATGGTTATGCCGCTTCTCGAAAAATTAAAATCAATAAGTATAAGTTCAATGAATACGGATGGCGGAGAGCTGAAAATAAAACTCAACGACAGTGATTATGCTTCCAAAGTTATTCTCAAAGAAATTGATAAGCTTGCGGCAGAATATATTTCAGACAGGATTTATTAAACCGTGAGAACAGTAGAATTGAATATCATAAAGCCCGATATATTTTCCGAGTCTGATGTTTCAGGCTCGGAAATTTGGCTTAAAAATATTTGCTTCAACAAGGAAAATACTTATTTGATTTTTTCCGAATCGGGCAAAGGAAAATCATCACTGTTTGATTTTATTTATTGCAGGCGTAGCGACTATTCGGGCGAAATTCTGTTTGATGGGAAAAATGCCAAAACACTTAACCATGCACAGAAGAAAGAATTGCGCAGTAGTCATATCAGCCTTGTTTTTCAAGGTTTTCGCCTGTTTGAAGAACTGACGGCAATAGAAAACGTAGAAATAAAAAATCGCCTCACAAATCATAAAACAAAACGACAGATTGAAGAACTGTTTGAACAGATGGGAATTTCAGCAAAAATTAATACTCCATTGTCATTGCTTTCGTTCGGACAAAAGCAGCGAGTTGCAATAATCCGTTCGCTTTGCCAGCCTTTCGATTTTCTTCTGCTTGATGAAACGTTCAGCCATCTTGATGAAACAAATTACACGATAGCCTGTACGCTTATTGCCAATGAAGTAAAAAGTCAAAACGCGGCATTACTGGTTGCATCGCTCGGCGAAACATATAAATTCAATTATAATTATAAAATACAGTTATGATGCTGATGTGGAAATTATTAAGGAAAAACTTGAGTATTCCTCAACTTGCAGGTTATGTTTTTGCAGGCTTTATAGGACTTTCAATAATTTTGTTCGGCATTCAGTTTTATGCCGATACAAAACCGCTTTACAGCTCTAACGACAGCTTTCTGAAACCCGATTTCTTGGTGATAAACAAAAAAGTTTCGACACTGTCTAATTTTTCGCTGATATCAAACACATTTAGCGAAAAAGATGTTGACGATATAAAGCAACAGCCTTTTGTGAAAAAAATCGGCTTTTTTACATCAAGCAAATTCGGTATTCGCGCATCTGTTTCATCGTCAACTTTCAGGCGATTTTATACGGAAATGTTTTTTGAATCTGTCCCCGACGATTTTATAGACGTGCAAAATGAAAACTGGACTTGGTCAGACGAGCATAGTAATATTCCTATTATTATCCCGCGAACCTATCTTACTCTCTACAATTTCGGATTTGCTCAGTCGCAGGGATTGCCTCAGGTTTCGGAAAATCTTGTAGAAAAAATAAAATTAACGGTAACAGCTTACGGAAACGGCAAAAGCAAAAATTTTGATGCACATATTGCAGGCTTTTCCGATAAGCTGAATACTATACTTGTACCCGAGTCGTTTCTGAAATGGGCAAATGTCGAATATGGAAGCGAAAATGAAAAGACATCAATGCCATCGCGTATTCTTGTTGAAATTTACAATCTGAGCGATCCGCTGATTGCAAAATATTTCGGCGAAAAAAATTACGAAATAGCCGACTACAGAGGCAACACGGGTAAAGCGGCGTATTTTCTTCGTTTAGTTATAATTACTGTTCTTGTGATAGGATTGATTATTACGCTTCTGGCTGTATCGTTGATGTTGCTGAGTATAAGTTTGCTTATTTACAAAAACAGGGAAAAACTCGAAAATATGATTTTGCTTGGATATTCGCGCTCTACGGTTGCAAAGCCTTATCAAATACTGGGCTTATTGCTTACCGTTTGCATATTTGCACTTGCATTTGTGATTGTTTTAATTCTTCGCAATTTTTATATCGCAAAGATTTCTGTTTTGTTCGACAATGCCAATATAGCTTCAAGCCTGATATTTACATTTTCGTCAGGTTTTGCAATTCTTTCCGTAATTTGCCTGATTAATGCATTGTGGATACGCAAAAAAGTAAATGAAACGGCAAAATAAAATTTTTCTCTGTTGGAAACATATCTGTTCTATTTCAAAATCTAAAAATCGTATTTAAGACCTATATTCAAACCGAAATTGAATGGCTTTTCGGTTCTGAAACTTTCACGCTGATTGTTGTCTTTTATGTAATATACGGCATTCGGTTCGACATATATTCCTATGTTTTTTATAAAGTTATACGATACTCCCAATCCTGCATTTGTCGAAAACTGTATGCTGCGTATGCTTCCGTTTTCCATTGTTTTGAATTCTTTTGTCGAAACATTTATAGATGCTTCCTTGTAACTGTATAAAATTCCCTTTTCAGCGGCAAATTCGCCCGATAAATAAATATTGAAATTATTTTTCTTAAATATTAAATATTCAAATCCCAAAGGTATTCCGATGTAATGTATTTGCTGCTGACGTTTTCCATTTGCATTACCGGATTCCGATAGAAAATATGAATAAGACAATCCTGTTTTTATTATTATGTTCTTACCTATGTTTTTCTTAATACGTATGCCGAAATTCAGAGGATGCTTATGTTTCATATCGGTTTTGTATTCTGATCCCAAATTTTCGTGCGATGATATTGGAGGAGCCGACAATGCCGGCATATCCGCTGCTGTTTCCGGATATTGTACTGCATTATATTTTGAACCGTTGTTTGTAAAATCTCCCATTACCGAATTTTTCCCTATATTATTCCCCGATTCGAGCGCAAGCGTTAATGTGTTTTTGCTTTTTTCTTTTGCGGTTTCTGCTTCAATTTGATTCCACCATTCATCGCCGGCACTTGTTTGGTTGGCTTCCGGGCTGCTTACGGTTTTTGATTCTTCCCCGTCAGTCGGATACGATGTTTTTGCAACCGTTTTTTCGATTTCATTAGCAGTTATAAAATCAATCGAACTAATAGTAAATTTACTGTAGTCTATTTTTTCGATTTCATCGACATGCCTGTTGGTATTTTCATCTGTGCTTTTGGTTTGTATTACTTTATTGTTGTATTCATTATGTTGATTATATGCAATTTTTACAGATTTGTTTGTATTTTCGATTATATCATTATTTATCTGCTTATTTTGATTTATATCTGTAAGACTGCTGTTTTTTTTGCTGTTATTATTTTGATTATCTTCTGCCGTATCAATTTTTTCGGATTTTACTGTTTGTTTACTGTCATTTGATTGACTTATTGCGGCGTCAGTGATATTAGCAGCATTCGGTTTCATCAGAAACATGACAATCAACAGGGCAGCAACGGCAATTCCCGTTGTGCCGTAAATATAAAACAGAGGAATGATCTTACGGCGATGTCTTTTTCTGATACGTTCACTTATAATTTCCCAATCCGACTCCGAAACTGCGGCTTCGTGATTAAATAATTTTTTGTGAAATAAATCTTTTAACTTATCGTTATTCATACCTTTAATATGTTTATTTATTTTATTTGCCTATTTATATCTTGATTTTATTTTTTGCTGCAATAAGGTTCTTGCTTTGAAATAGTTGGATCGAGATGCAGAACTTGTAATTCCCAGCAGTACCGCAATTTCATCGTGTGAATAGCCTTCAATTGCATAAAGATTGAAAACACTGCGAAACGACACCGGCAATTCTTTTATTAAATTCATCAATTCGTCTGCCTCAATTCTGTCATAAGCATCCGGCGTCGAATCGTCGGCGATTTGCAGTTCATTATTATTGTTGTTAGCGCTTTTGAATATCATTTTACTCATTTTTCGTAAATTTTCCAAACAAATGTTTACAAACAGTTTATGTATCCAGCTTTCGAGCGATCCTTTCCGGTCGAATCTTTCTATTTTATCAAATAATCTTACAAATCCGTCATGCATAATATCTCTTGCTTCATCTTCGTTACACACGTACCTGATACACACGCTCAGCATTTTTTTTGCATAGCGTTCGTACAGTTCTCGTTGAGCATTTATATCTTTATTTATACAGCCTGCTATCAAGCGTTGTTCTTCGGTCATATCATTACAAACAAAAATAAACTTGCACTCAGCGTTTATATTAAGATGATTTTTTCAGTCCAAATGATGCAAAGCATATCTATTTTTTAAGATAATTTAACCATTCTCCTATGATTTTCCAATATCTGTGATGAAAATTTTCACCCTGTTCGCCTGAATATAATGATAAAAAACTTTGATTATCGCTGTCATCATCTTTCAATTTTATTGTAAAATCTTTGTCGTACAAGCCTGTATATTCAGGATGGAACTGAGTTCCTATAACGTGCCTGTATTTTTGATGAACAACAGCTTCAATAATTTTACCATCGGGCGAAACTGCTGCAATGTTAAGATTTTTACCTGTTTTTTTTACTGCCTGATGATGTGAACTCAAAACATAAGGCTCGCTTTCGCCGATAATTTCGGAGATAATATTTTCGCCTTTCGGCTTTATTTTATGAAAATTATAACCTGTAAGCTCATCATCGTAATCAAAATACGAATTGTAGTTTTTGTGCTGCGCATCAGGCGTATTCAGCACATCTTCCACGGTTGCAATATTATAAACTTCCATTGGAATATCCTGAATCATTGTGCCGCCTGTTGAACAGTTCATTGTTTGCATGCCGAGGCAGAAACCTATGACCGTGTAATCGGGATTTTGATCAAGAAGTGCGATATGGTTTTCGTTTTGGCTTCCGCCAAGTAAATGAAACAGAAATGACAATTCAAAAAAATGACGATACGGATCGGTAATTCCGGACATTAAATGCGTTTTTTCGCCAAAACATTCAGCCGGAATATCAGGACCGCCAAAGAAGAAAACGCCTTTGGTCTGTTCGAATATTTCTTTAAACAGGTTGCTGCAATCGTTTTGCTCATATATATTTTTAGTCGATAATTCACTTCCGCATTTTATCAACTTCATTGTCAAATTGTTTTCGTCGATATATTTTTGACTTTTTTCAAAATCATAATTCTGTTTTACATGATAAATACCTATTATCCCGAAACTGTCAGCATTGGGAAGTATTTTATTATCAACTAAATATCTGAAAGTTTTTATATTTGCAACAGTAGGATTTACGATTGCAACAGCAAATTCGGGAAACGTTTTTTCCTGTTTTCCAGCGTTTTTTGGCAACTGTGTACATGATGTTACAGTTGCGATAATTAAAAGAAATAATAATATTTTTTTCATTGTCAGTGTATTTTATGATGATATTTTATTCGTTATAACCTTCAAATGCAGCAATTTCTTTTCCCATTTGAGTAAAAACAAGTTTGTTGCCGATAACCACGCAGGCATCCACGCGCGAAAGCACCGATGAAAATAATTTTTCAGGATTTTTCGGGAAACATCCCTTTTGAGTAGAAATAATATTGTCTAATTTGAGAATATCTCCCGATAGATAATATGAACCGCTAAAGCCGTTACAGCCTAAAAAACCCGATATTCTTTCATCATCGCTAAAGATAATATAGGCAGGCTTGTCGGGAAGCATTTCAACTTCATTGCCATCAATGCTTTTTAAAATCCATTTGGTATTTTCAAAGCTCAAATCCTTTTGTTTGCCTGTATCTTTGAGCCCGGCATCCTGCATGTTTTCGTTAGAATTTACTTCCGGCTGTACATTGCCATTCGAATTTATTTTTTTTTGCGAACCGCAGGCAGCTAATATGCAAGCCGAAACTGTAATAATAACCCAATATTTTTTCATTTTTTATAGTTTTAAATTTTTATTAATAATTTTGTCAAAAATTTGTATCCAATGATAATAAAGCAAGCCGATTTTATATGCAGCAGCAGCAAAACAGAACAATGTCCGCAGAACAAATTACCGGAATATGCGTTTATTGGACGCTCAAATGTAGGAAAATCTTCGCTAATAAACATGCTTACGGGTAAAAAAAAATTGGCAAAAGTTTCATCTACTCCCGGTAAAACACGTCTAATCAATCATTTTCTGATAAATAATTCCTGGTATCTTGTTGATTTACCCGGATACGGATATGCCAAAGCTTCGAAAAAAGACAGAAGCGGTTTTTCACAGATAATCATCGATTATATCAAACGCAGAGAAGAAATGACATTGCTGTTTGTATTGTTAGACAGCCGACTTGAGCCACAAAATATTGATATTGCGTTTATAAATCTTCTCGGAGAACACGAAGTTCCATTTGCAATCATTTTTACAAAAGCCGACAAAACAGGTATTGAAAAGCTAAACAGAAACATTGAAAATCATAAGAAAATGCTGATGGAATCGTGGGAAGAATTGCCGAATATTTTTTATACTTCATCCGAAACAAAAGCAGGCAAAGATGAAATTCTCAATTACATTGATGAAATAAACAGGTCGCTTGTTTAGCAGTTTCTCAATTTGCACTTGAATTAATTTTTATTGAATTTTCATTCGTTTTCCCTCCAAACTCCATCAAATAAGCCTTTATAAAGTCGTCCAAATCGCCATCCATAACGCCCTGTACATTTGATGTCTGATAATTTGTTCGATGATCTTTTACTCTTCGGTCGTCAAAAACATAACTGCGAATTTGCGAACCCCATTCTATTTTTTTCTTTCCCGCTTCAAGTTTTGCCTGTTCGGCATTACGTTTTTGAAGTTCAATATCGTAGAGTTGCGATTTCAGAAGTCGCATTGCATTTTCACGGTTTCCAAGCTGTGAACGGCTTTCGGTATTTTCAATCAAAATTTCGCGTACTTCACCAGTGTCGGAATCATGGTAATTATAGCGAAGTCTGACGCCTGTTTCAACTTTGTTTACGTTTTGTCCGCCCGCACCGCTGGAACGGAATGTATCCCACGAAATATCAGCCTGATTAACCACAACTTCGATACTGTCATCTACAAGCGGCGATACAAATACCGAAGAAAACGATGTCATTCGTTTTCCCTGAGCATTGAATGGCGACACTCGTACAAGACGATGCACGCCGTTTTCACTCTTCAAATATCCGTAGGCAAAATCGCCTTCGATTTGAACGGTTACCGATTTTATTCCGGCATCGTCGCCGTCGAGGATATTTGTGATTTGCGTTTTATAACCTTTATTTTCGCACCATCGCAAATACATGCGCATGAGCATTTCCGCCCAATCCTGACTTTCGGTTCCGCCTGCGCCCGAATTTATTTTCAGCACGGCGCCAAGTTTATCTTCATCGTTGCGCAACATGTTTTGCAATTCAAGTTTCTCAATCGCATCAAGCGTTATGCGATATTGTTCGTCAACATCTGCTTCGCTTGCTTCGCCGGATTTTGCAAAATCAAATAAAACCTGCAAGTCATCAAAATGGCTGTTTGCCTGCTCAAAGCCCGATAGCCATGCTTTAATGGCAGCGACTTTTTTCAGTTGAATTTCCGCTTCTTTCGGGTTATTCCAAAAATCGGGATCCTGTGTTTTTTGCTGTTCTTCGTCAAACTGTATCTGCTTACTGTCGATGTCAAAGATGCCTCCTCAACGCATCCGTGCGCTGTGATAATTCTTTTATGTTTTCTGCAATTATCATATCTTTTTTTCTGCAAATTTAATAATTTATTTTTAATTGCTATATTTGCACAGTTATGATAAATATGATTTAAAAATTATGCTATACATGAAAAAGTTTTTATTTATATTGTTGATATTTCAATTTGCGCTGACTGCATTCTGCCAGCAGCCGGATGAAGGCAAAATGGCAAAAAGGCTGCAAAAAATCGGACTTATAAACATCAAAACCATTGATACAACCATTGCCGTTGATTTGAAATATGCAACAAGCGACAATTTTACAGGCAAAAATATGTATGGCGATTTTTGTGAAGCCTGCTTGCAGCCCGAAGTCGCTAAAATGCTTGCAAATGCTCAAAAAAAGTTGAAAGAAATGAATAAGAACTGGAATATTGTGATTTACGATGCGGTTCGTCCGCGCAGCGTACAGCAAAAAATGTGGGAAGTTGTGAAAAATACCGATTGGCAAAAATATGTAGCAAGTCCATCGCGCATAAGCATGCACAGTTATGGCGTTGCTGTTGATGTCGGCATTGTTGATGAGAAAGGCAATACGGTTGATATGGGAACAGGTTTTGATGAATTTACCGAAAAGTCGCAGCCTCGCTACGAACAAAAATTTTTACATCAAAAAAAACTTACTCAACAGCAAGTAAACAATCGTTTGGTTTTGCGAAATGCCATGAAAAGTGCAGGCTTCAGGTCGATACAAAACGAATGGTGGCATTTTGAAGCAATGACTCGCGAACAGGCGCAGCAAAAATATAAACCGATAGATTGATTTTACATTTGCTTTAGATCACTTTTGTATTTATTTTTTTTGCCTGTTTTGAAAGCTCGCGAGCTTTGTTGCCGGTTACGCTGTCGAGCAGTTTCCAAAACCGTTCGCCATGGTTTTTTTCAACCGTGTGGCACAGTTCATGCAAAATGACATAATCAATCAGTTCATCGGAAAGCCGCATAATATGCAAATTCAAATTAATGTTGTTTTGATAACTACAACTTCCCAGATTGCTCAAATTGTTTTTTATCCGTACATGATTATATGTAAAATTATGCCTGTCAGCCAAATATTTGATACGTTGCGGCAAATAATGTCTTGCCTCAAAAAGCAAAACATCCAATATGCACCGGCGAAAAATATTTTGCAGTTTCGGCGAATTTATATCGGAATTTTGAGGATAATAAATATTTAAAAAACCATCATCGGTTATAATTCGCCTTACGTACTTTTCGTCATGTTCCAGCAGCCTTACACTGTGCGAATGTGTTTCAAACTGTGTAGCCTTATCAAAAAACGTTGGCTTAATTTTTTCTGTTTCTTTTTTTACTTTTCTAATCCACGCCGACTTTTCAATAACAAACCTGTTAGCTTCGTCGTAGCTCACATAATCCGGCAATGATACTTTTATTTCATTGTTCACCGAAATGCTTATACGCCGCAATCCTTTACGCTTATGAAAAGTTACTGTTCCAAATTCGGGATGCGATACTGTTCGTGATTTATCTTGTTCTGACCCAAGCATCGTAGCCTGCCGCTATACATTGATCCTTTACCTGATTAGCTTCATTCAAATCATTACTTTCATTCAAAATCAATACAGTCCATTCGCCTTCAAATTTGACCGTTACGTTAAATCCCCTGCTTTTTAATTCATCAGCAAGTTTTTCGCCGTTCTTCTCTTCAATAAAACATCCTGCAACGGTTTGATACTTGCTTCCTGTTTTGCCTGCCGTACCCGCGTTTGAATACGACTGAGCCTGCCGGTCTGTTGCCGCGTTTGCGGATATTCTGCCGGGTCTTATTCTAACCCAGGCATCTTCGTAACCTTCGTCAACAAAAGAGTCCTTTACGCGAATGGCATCCTGCATGTCATTACTTTCATACACCATTACAATATACCATTCTCCTGCGGCATTTGCAGGCACTCGGGCATCATAACCATCACTTTTAAGTTCAGCGGCAAAATTTTCGGCAATCCTTCTATCCAGATAACATCCTGCAATAACCTGATATTTGCCGTTTAGCGTACTTGTCGGAGTTGATGCTAATGCTGTTTGCGTATCCATATTTTCCTGTTTTATTACAACAGTATCTTCCAGTTGTGCTTTTACGGTATCTGCAACGATTATTACAGTATCCGCTTTAACTTCAACTTTAGGCTTGCTGCCGAACAGAGAATTTACTGTTTGTTTAAAATTATTACTGAAAAGATATAGCAGCAGTAATAATGCGATTATTATCAGCAATGCCGTCAAAATCCAATACCCGGCATTATTCTTTTTTTCTTTTATCGGCGGCGCTGTGTCTGCTGCCGGCGGGATAAAGATATTTGAGAAATCAAAAGCATTCTGCGGCTTTTGCTCGGCATTTCCAAAAACAGGCATTGTGTCCATGAAGGAAGGAACATTTGGCGCAGATACCGGCTCCGGCTCGCCTGTTTCTTTTACACCAAATGCTTCATTGGTATCTTCAAAAACAAAATCAATATTATTTTTGTCGTCTTTTGTGAAATAACCGAAATTCGGAATATTATACCTGCCGCCGTTACTTATTACATTCAATACGTCATGTGTAAAATCCTGAATAATTTGTTTTGCGTGTTCCTCCGGAATATTTTTGCGTTCGCTCAATAATTTTATGAATAAACCATCGTCGTATTTCAAGAACGATGAGAATCTTACCTGTTTTTGAGGATTAAGTAAGAATGCGCCGATAGTTGGTATTGTCAATCTACGATTTTCAAGCGCTAAAGATTTGAGTATTTCCTGTATCATTGTTTTATTTTTTTAAATTAAATTAGAGGCATTGCGAATAATTTTACATCGCTTGCCGTTATTTTTTTATTGCATAATATTATTAGCCGTTCTATAACATTGCGAAATTCGCGAACATTTCCTGTCCATGGAAGTTTTTGAAGTTCGTCAATTGCTGTTTTTTCTATTTCGGGTTTAGGTGAATTCTGTTCCGTGCAAATCAAATCGATAAAATGCTTTGCAAGTAACGGAATATCTTCGGCGCGTTCGCTCAACGGCGGAACGTTTATGATAATCACGCTTAACCTGTGATAAAGATCTTCTCTGAAATTTCCCTTTGCAATTTCTTCGGGAAGATTTTTGTTTGTAGCGGCAAATATTCTGACATCGACATCTATTGATTTATCGCCGCCTACGCGCGAAATTTTATTTTCCTGCAATACCCGCAAAACCTTTGCCTGCGCCGATAAACTCATATCGCCTATTTCGTCAAGAAAAACTGTTCCGCCTTCAGCCTGTTCAAATTTTCCCTTATGCTGTTTTATTGCAGATGTAAACGAACCTTTTTCATGTCCGAACAATTCGCTTTCAATAAGTTCGGATGGAATAGCTGCGCAGTTTACTTCAACGAAAGGCGCTGATGCCCGCAGGCTTTTTTCGTGAAGCCAGCGTGCAACAAGCTCTTTTCCTGTTCCGTTCGAACCTGTTATTAAGACTCTGGCTTCGGTTGGAGCTACGCGATCAATCATTTCCTTTATTTTTTTGATTACCGGCGATTTTCCTATAATGTCGTTTGTCTTGAATATTTTTTTACGAAGTTTTTTTGTTTCTTTCAGCAGCGTAGTTTTGTCGGTTGCATTGCGTACGGCTATCAGTACACGATTCAAATCCAAAGGCTTTTCAAGAAAATCGTAAGCTCCTTTTTTTATGCATTCAACCGCAGTTTCGATATCTGCATGTCCGGAAATCATTACAAAAGGCAGGTCGCCATTAATTTTCTGCGATTTTTCCAAAACTTCGATGCCATCCATTCCCGACATTTTAATATCACAAAAAACAAGGTCAAGGTTGCTGATATTTTCCTTGATTATAGAAAGAGCCTGTTTGCCATTTTTTGCCGACAATACCTCATAGCCTTCATATTCAAATATTTCCATCAGCGACCTACAAATACTGCTTTCATCATCTACTACTAATATTTTCATAATTGATTTGAAATTTAATGCGAAGTTATTTTTTTTTGTTCGTATTCCCAATTTTTTTTGATAAATTCTTTTACTTATTTTTGCACTTTGGAATAATATCATGGTATGGAATGTAAAAAAATTACAGTTGCGATTGACGGGTATTCGTCAACAGGCAAGAGTTCTTTCGCGAGGTTAATTGCCCGAAAACTAAGCTACATCTACGTTGATACAGGCGCAATGTACAGAGCGGCAACCTTGTACTGCATTGAAAATAATTTTATCAACAATTGTGAATTGAATGTTGATAAAATTATTGAAAATTTGAAAAAAATCAGTATTGAATTTGTTTTTAACACTGATGCGGGGAAAAGCGACACTTTTTTGAACGGCAAAAATGTTGAAAACAAAATTCGTAATGTTGAAATTTCAAATAATGTAAGTGCAGTAAGTGCAATTCCTGAAGTGCGGACTCAAATGGTTGCCTTACAGCGTGAAATGGGAAAAAACAAAGGAATCGTAATGGATGGTCGCGACATTGGAACTGTTGTTTTTCCTGATGCCGAAATTAAAATTTTTATGACAGCAAAACCCGAAATCAGAGCGATGAGACGTTACAACGAATTGCTGCAAAACGGCGAAAATGTTACATTGCAGGAAATAGAAAAAAATATTCGCGAACGCGACTATATTGATACTCACAGAAATACGAGTCCGCTTAAAAAAGCCGATGATGCTGTAATTCTCGACAACAGCGATATTTCTATTGATGAACAGATGCAATGGTTCGACAAAATTTTTCAATCTGTAATCAAAAAACAATAAAAGATGATAGTTGAAACCGACGACAAATCGGGCTTTTGTTACGGCGTTGTTCGAGCTATCCGAAAAGCGGAAAACGAATTAAATTCGCATGAAAAGCTGTATTCGCTTGGCGAAATAGTTCATAACAGCATAGAAGTAAAACGACTGAAAAAACTTGGTTTGCAAAGTATAAATCATGACAGTTTGCATGAAATAAAAAACAAAAAACTTCTGATTCGCGCTCACGGAGAGCCGCCTTCTACCTACGATACGGCAAAACAGAATGAAATTTCGATTATCGACTGTACCTGTCCTGTTGTGCTGAAATTGCAGGAACAGATAAAAAACAACTATAAAAAAATAAGAGAAATGAACGGACAAATAGTAATTTTCGGAAAGAAAAATCATGCCGAAGTAAATGGCTTAATCGGACAAACCGGCGGCAATGCTATTGTTGCCGAAACGGCAAAAGACCTTGAGCTTGTTGATTTTTCGCGTCCCGTGTCATTATTTGCACAAACAACAAAAAGCGTCGATGATTTTAATACGATAAACGAAATAATTAAACAGAAGATGATTGAAGCAAGCAAAGATGGAAATATCGTTTTTGAATCGCACAATACAGTTTGCGGACAGGTATCGAGCCGTAAACCTAATCTGGAAAAATTTTCAAAAAATCATGATATTGTGGTTTTTGTAAGTGGAAAGCAAAGTTCAAACGGAAAAATCCTTTATAACGCCTGCAAAAACGTAAATGAAAAAACTTATATGGTTGAAGATGAAAATGATTTAAATTCAGCATGGTTTGCCAATGCAAAAAGTGTCGGAGTGTGCGGAGCAACATCCACTCCCAAATGGCTGATGGAACAGGTTGCCGAAAAAATTTTGAAGTTGGTTTTCTAAAATAATAGAGTTTATATTTAATAAAACATTATATGAATCAACTACAATTATTATTCTCGCGTCATTGCGAGAAGCGTAGCGACGAAGCAATCTATACAATTACAGATAAAACTGTTTATGGATTGCTTCGCTTCGCTCGCAATGACGGAAAACGGTTTTTTCCTTATCTTGATGACATTGGTCTGGAGCCTGTGCCGAGCGGAGCAATGTAACTTTAACTGTACAGCATAACATGAGTTATATATTTATAACAAATTTATTTGTATAGCGATTTATTGTAAGTTTATTGAATGTAATAATTGAATTTAATAATTGAATCTACTCTACGGGCATTAAAAAAATAATTTTGAATTTGCACATTATCGAAAAAAAGATTATTTTTGCAACGAAATTAAAAAGAGAGAAATCTCTTATTATTAAATTTAACTAAATTATAAATGATCATGAAAAAAATTTTTCTTTTACTTAGCGTAGCATTATTATTTGCTACATGTAAAAACGATGATGACATTGTTTTTCCTTCGCAGGCAACCATTACAGGCGCTGATGCCAATGAATGTCCTGCAACAACAGTAACTTTAACCGCTGCTGCAAAAGATGCGGATTCGTACCAGTGGAAAAAAGACGGAACAGTGATTAACGGCGAAACTGCCGCTACTCTTATCGTAACCGAAAGCGGCGCTTATACCGCAGCAGGCGTAAATTCGGCAGGTACAGGAACGTTCAGCGCAGTTAAGAATGTTACAATTACAGCTTGTGCCACTGCTCCCGAGCAGGCAACTATTGCAGGAGATGCTACCAACACATGCCCTGAAGTTACCGTAGTTTTAACCGCTGCAGCTGACGGAGCAACGTCTTACGAATGGAAAAAAGACGGAACAGTGATTAACGGCGAAACCGCCGCTACTCTTACCGTAACCGAAAGCGGCGCTTATACCGCAGCAGGAATAAACTCGGAAGGCACAGGAGTGGTTAGCGCAGCCAAAACTGTTACAATTACCGATTGTGCCACTGCTCCCGAGCAGGCAACTATTGCAGGAGACGCTACCAACACATGCCCTGAAATTACCGTAGTTTTAACCGCTACGGCTGACGGAGCAACGTCTTACGAATGGAAAAAAGACGGAACAGTGATTAACGGACAAATCGCCGCTACTCTTACCGTAACCGAAAGCGGTGCTTATACCGCAGCAGGAATAAACTCGGTAGGCACAGGAGCGATTAGCGAAGCAAAAACGGTTACAATTACCGATTGTCCTCCCGCACAGGCAACTATAGCAGGAGACGCTACCAACACATGCCCTGAAGTTACCGTAGTTTTAACCGCTGCAGCTGACGGAGCAACGTCTTATGAATGGAAAAAAGACGGAACAGTGATTAATGGCGAAACTGACGCTACTCTTACCGTAACCGAAAGCGGAGTTTATACCGCAGCAGGAGTAAATGCCGCAGGCACAGGAGCGGTTAGCGCAGCCAAAACGGTAACAATTACCGCATGTACTGTTCCCGAGCAGGCAACTATTACAGGAGACGCTACCAACACATGCCCTGAAGTTACAGTAGTTTTAACCGCTACAGCAACAGGCGCAACGTCTTATGAATGGAAAAAAGATGGAACAGTGATTAACGGCGAAACTGACGCTACTTTTACCGTAACCGCAGCCGGAGTTTATACTGCAGCCGGAGTAAATGCCAACGGAACAGGCGCATATAGCGCCGGCAAAACGGTTACAATTACCGCATGTCCTGCTCCCGAGCAGGCAACTATTTCAGGAGATGCTACAAATACATGCCCTGCTGTTTCAGTAACTTTAACTGCTACAGCAACCGGCGCAACTTCGTACGTATGGACAAAAGACGGCGTTTTGATTAACGGCGAAACTGCCGCTACGCTTATCGTAACCGCAGCCGGAGTTTATGCTTCAGCCGGAGTAAATGCCAACGGAACAGGCGCATATAGTGCTGGCAAAACGGTTACAATTACCGCTTGCTCATCGTTTATTGATGATTTGGTTGGAAGCTGGAACGTTGAGGATTTCTATATTTATAATACTTCTGCGTACGATAACAACCACACAATAACTGTTGAAAAAATAAATGCCACCACTGTCAAAATTCATAATTTTTTTGAAGATAGTTATGACGATGCCGTTACGGCTACAGTAGATAATACGGCAAGAACAATAACCATTGCTTATCAGGAAATCATTCCAACATGGTTAACAGGTTATAATACTTATTTAGCAGCCGTGAGAGAGAGTATTTTCTGTGATAATGTAAACGAAGGCATAGGAACGTTGAATGTTGCCGGCGCCGGGGAAAATTTATCCATTACTTTTCCCGGTACATACAACGCAACGATTGATGGCACGCCATATCCTATTACGCATGTTTGGCTTGGTATGCAAAGCAGCGCTTGTGCAGGAAATTTTGGTTATGACGCCGGAACTGTTTGGACAAAGCAAAGCGCTTCGGGAACTCCTCCTCAAGCGAAGAAGTCATCTTTACCAAAACTACCGAAAAATTTTAAACGACAACTAAGCAATAATAATATTAGTGTTGTGAAATAAATTTGAGTTTTAAAAATTCCTCTGTAAGGAATAATAAATAATCCTGCTAAGCCAATGCTTAGCAGGATTATTTTTATTTACGCCCTGCGTTGGACAGCCGTGCAATAAAACACTGTAAGCGTTGCCTGTGAACGCCTTTCTCTGTTATGTGGTTTTATTATGATGGCAGTATGAATTTAAATGCGTTTACCCTGTTACTTATGGTTAATTTTTTCGTACTTGCGGCTTTATTGTGAATAAAAAAACTAATTTTGTAATATAGTAGTAAATCCGAGAATAATTAAATTTATAAAAATGTATATTGATGTGATTTTGCCGTTAGCGCTGCCAGAAAATCTCACCTATTCCGTTCCCGATGCATTAATTGCGGAAATTAATGTCGGTTGCAGCGTTGTGGTTTACGTGCAAAACAAAATGTATTCGGCAATAGTGCAAAAAATATATGATGACGAGCCAAAACCGTTTACCGTAAAACCGATAATTTCATTAATTGATAAAAAACCGGCGGTAAACAGGCAACAGCTTGATTTTTGGATTTGGATTTCCGAATATTATATATGTACTGTGGGAGAAGTGATGAATGCCGCATTGCCAAGCCGATTGAAACTGCAAAGCAAAACGCATTTTTCCGTTTCGGATTGCAATGTCGATATAACCGGGCGTGAAGCCGAGCTTTATTCAATAATCGAAAGAGAAAAAAAAATAACATTACATCAATTAATCAAAAAATCAGCAAAAAAAACAATAATCCCGACTTTGAAAACCATGCTCGAAAAAGAAATAATCTGCGTTGCTGAAGACATTGAGATTAAATATAAACCAAAAACTAAAACACTTGTAAAACTCAGTAAAACAATAAAAAACGAGAACGAACTTAACGAAAAGATAAATTTTCTGAAGCGAGCAAAAGCACAGGAGAAGCTGTTGATTTATTATCTATCGCTGTCCGAAAATATTGATTTTGAAAATCCTGTGAAAATACCAAAAACATTATTGCTTGCCGAATCAAGGACAAGCTCGCATGTTTTGAATACTTGTATTGAAAAGCAGATTTTTGAAACGGAAGAAATCGAAACAGGCCGTATCGAAACAGAAAATATGGAAACGTATGCTTTGAAAAAATTAACTGTCGCACAGCAAAATGCGCTTGATGAAATCAATAAAAATTTTGAAACAAAAAACACTGTTTTGTTGTATGGAGTAACATCTTCGGGAAAAACGGAAATATATTTTAAATTGATTGAAGCGCAATTACAACGCGGCAAACAGGTTCTTTTCCTGTTGCCCGAAATCGCCATCACACAACAACTGCTGGTACGTTTGAAAAAGGTTTTTGGAAACAAAGTCGGCATATATCATTCGAAATACGGTGAAAACGAGCGTGTCGAAGTTTACAATAACATTCTCGGCATCAAATCGTATAGTCAAAAATATTTTATCGTAACGGGAGCCCGTTCGGCGCTATTTTTGCCGTTTTCCAATCTGGGCATGATAATCGTTGATGAAGAACATGACCCGTCATACAAGCAGCATGATATTGCTCCGCTGTATAATGCTCGCGATGCGGCAATCATGCTCGCGCAAATTCACGGAGCAAAAACTCTGCTCGGCAGCACAACGCCATCTGTAGAAAGCTTTTATAATGCGCGTCGGGGTAAATTTGGTTTGGTACGGCTATGTGAACGTTTTGGCAAAGCGCTGCCGCCAAAAGCCGAAACGGCAAATATTTTGAGTGCTTTTGCAAAAAATCAGATGAACGGACATTTTACCAAGCCGCTTCTTGACGTAATGTTTACCGCACTGAAAAATAAGGAACAAATCATACTGTTTCAAAACAGGCGCGGATTTGCACCTTATTTACAATGCGATAGCTGCGGTGAAATTCCTCGCTGCAAAAACTGTAATGTGAGCCTTACATATCATAAAAGTACAAATAATTTACGCTGTCATTACTGCGGATACTCGGTGAATTTATACATGAGATGTGAAAAGTGCGGAAGCGAAAAACTGAGTAAAAAAGGACTGGGAACAGAAAAAATCAAAGACGAAATAAAAGTAATTTTTCCTGAATCACGCACGGCGATATTTGATACCGACTCAATACGTACCCGCAATGCTTATATGAAAACAATGACGGATTTTGAAAATCATGAAATTGATATTTTGATAGGAACGCAAATGATTAGCAAAGGTTTGGATTTTGATAACGTAAGCGTTGTTGGAATATTGAATGCTGACAGCATGTTGAATTTCTCTGATTTCAGAGCGCACGAGCGGGCTTTTCAACTTATGACGCAAGTGGGAGGGCGCGCAGGTCGCCGCGACAAGACAGGGCGCATAATAATTCAAACTTGCAATCCTGAAAATAAAACGGTACGTGATGTGATTGATAACCGCTACGAAAACTTATTTGATAGACAGATTGCCGAACGCAGGGAGTTTTGCTATCCGCCGTTTTTTCGATTAATAAATATTACTCTCAAGCATAAGGATATTAATATTTTAAACCAGGCTGCATGTAAGATTGCCTGCAGTATGCGGACATTTTTAGGCGAATATGTGCTTGGTCCCGAATATCCCGCCGTTGATAAAATCAGAAATGAATTTATAAGCAGCATACTTTTGAAAATAAATAAGAAAACTTCCTTAGTTCAGACAAAAAAGATGTTGAAGCAATGCATCTCTCATTTGCAAGCCGAACAGGTATTCAGGCAGGTTGCAGTACAGATAAATGTTGACCCTTGAAAAAACGTTCCGGCTGTTTACTACGTTTGGGGCGGCGAAGCGCATACAGACCTGTTATGCGACGTAGGAGCGTATTCCAATTATTTTTTTTAATAATTTTTTCTTTATTTTATCCTTTTCATTTATATTTCTTCCCATAATATAAATATAAAAATTTACGAGAGTGTTTAATAATAAATAGATTCATAATATCATTGCGGCAAAAACAATATGCAAGAAATAATATGTAAAAAATGTTGTAGCCCCCATTATGTAAAAAGCGGGAATGTACGTGGACATCAACATTACAAGTGTAAAGATTGCGGTTGTAATTTTAAGTTGTAAAACAACAGGGGTCAAATAAAACCCGAAAGCTATGTTATTATATAGCAGCGGAAAAGCAAGTTACGGAATGATAGCAAGACTGTTTAACGTAACACGACCGGCAGTTTTATAGTTGGATTCGCACTATGGGTTCGAAATTACAGGAATTATTATCATTGAAGCAAAACACCGGCAAATTATGATAGGCAAATTACAGGAAAGAAATCAGCGGGAACTGTTTCGCACACGTCTTGAAGACATGATAAATCCGAAACACGATTTGGCTTTACCGGCAACCGCCATTGATTGGAACTGTTTTGAGAAGGAGTTCAAGATTTATTACTTTGGCAAACCGAGCCGTCCCGGAATGCCGATAAGGTTGATGTTTGGTTGTGTGATACTAAAACATTTGTATAATCCGGGATATGAGCGACTTCCCGAATTTTGGATTCGAGATGTTTATTTTCAATATTTTTGCGGCGGAGTGTTTTTCGAGCATAAATTTCCGTGCGATCCGAGCGATTTTGTACACTTTCGCAAGCGTATAGGCGAGGCAGGGATGTTAAAATTTTGTATACAGCGTAAGCGAAGACATACCAAAGCAGACAAAGTTTGTATTGTCGGACACTACGGTTCATGGTAACAATACGAGCTTTCCGACAGATGCAAAATTAAGCAAAAAAGTGATAGATATATGTCTGGTTTTAAGCGGACAGCAACGCTTTTTCCACATATGCCTCCACGTTATAGACCGGCATTGCAATGGTGATCAGTTCTATAATTTGAAGTTGATTTACTTTATTACCATAGCAAATAATTTATGCCGGAGATGCCGGACGGTATAGTTTGGATTTGCATCAAGGATGATTTTTTCCAGGACATGCGGGTCGTCGGGGAGATGGTAGGTGCATATTGCGAGTTTGGGGGCGAAGGTTTTCAGGACGTTAGTTGCTCCGAGCAGCATGTCTCTTTCGGCGCCTTCGATGTCGGCTTTGATGAAGTCGACTTTGCTGAGTTTGTTTTCTTCGACAAATTTGTCGAGGGTGGTGATTTGGACTGTTTCTATTTGCCCGTTTTCATGGAACATAATGAAAGAACTCGCGCTCGTGCTGGCAGGAACCGAGATATTCAGTTCACATTCTTCGCTTCCGAAGCCTTTTTGTACCGGAAAAATATAGGGTTTGTTCAACTCTGCTGTTTCGCATAGCGTGCGAAAGTTAGCAACAACGGGTTCGAAGGCATAGCAGGTTGCATTTTTGGATGCAGCGTAGGCGCTGAAATCGCCCAGCCAGGCACCGGCGTCGATAACGATGTCGTCTTCCCTTACGGTTACGTTGAACGCTCCGTCGACGTATCCGTATGGGCCTTCATGCATGTATCGGTCGAGACGTTCGACGAGGGTTTTGTCGTGATTGTCGTTGTGATAGCATGGAATGAAAAAGGTATCCTCAAAAACATAACTTGCCAGTCCACAAAAATTATACTTATCGGCTGAAATATCAGGAAATTTAGCGCCGTTAAAACTGAAATAACGTGCTTCACCGGATTGTTTTAACCATTTCTTTTTAAATTGACGGCAAACGACTTTTCTATGACATTCCATAAAGAAATTAGAAAAAATGTTTGTTTCACGAGCAACTCCTTTTAAAAAGTAAGTAAGGGCTGCGAGTAATGTCCAGTGTCTGTAACGAAAACCTGCCCATGTGTTTTTGATTAATAACATATTTTATTGATTATATAAATGATGAAAGGAAAAGGTTTCCCGGAATGTCCGAAAGACTTTCCGAAGCGCCCGAAAGGTTTCCCGGAGTGCCCGAATGTCTTTCCGAAGCGCCAAAAGGTCTTCCCTGAATGCCAGAAAGACTTTCCGAAGTGTCCGAAGGTCTTCCCTGAGTGTCCGAAAGACTTTCCTGAGCTTCCGAAAACAATATATCAGTTTTATTTGGCATTACTTTTGTGGCGGTGTACGTTTCGTACCTTCTTTACGAGATAGGCAAATGTGTATTCCTGGACTTTTTCGGGGTCGACACCTTTATAGAGAGTTTTTCCTACTTCACAAAATTCGGATAATTGCCTGTACAGGTCGTTCATGACGTCGATGTTTCCCTGTACGAGTTTCTTGCGGTCGCTGAGGAGGTTAAATTGTTCCTCGTTATCAGCTTCGATCTGAGCGCGGGCGTCCCTGAGCTGCTGTATCAAGTCGTCGGTGAGACCGAGTTTGCTCAGGATGTCTTCGTAGGTTTCTATGTTGGTAATGACGAGTCTCAGGGCGCGGATTACTCCTTCGGCGTCGCCGCTGTCGATTTTCTTGCGGAGTGGGATGATTCCGAAGTCGGTAACAGAAACTGGGATGCTCTGTCCGGCGAGTTTTACATAGCTTTCCACGCGGTTGATGGGGGATAAAAGTCCAGACATTTCACCGTAGAGCCGTTCGGTGACGATTTTTCGGGCAACAGTTTCCGTATGGGGATTGACGAGGTCTTCTACGGTAGCGATTTTGTTTTTAAATTGATCGAGATAGTATCCGTTGAACATGGGAGAGAAGGCGGAAAAATCGCTTAAGTCTCGTTCCAAACCGTGTGCGGCGTAACCGCATATTATCGGAAGTTCTTCATCTTTGCAGGAGTAAGCACGTACATTCGTTTTCATTTTATATATTTTTTAGCTGTGATTAATTGATAATTTTTTCAAACGCTGCAAATGTAAGAAGAATATTTTTAACTCAAAAATATTTTTTAAAATATTTGAGATTCAGCATTTACGGATGACGTGGAGGGGTATTTTCCCGATTCTTGCGGCTAGTGCGGAATAAGTGGTGTTGCTGGAGCCTTTATCGGCATTCCGGATGCTGTTTTCAACTGATTTTCAGCTCATCAATAATTTTTTGATTTTTTTTATCAAGTTTCATCGAAATTGTGTCGTATTCATCAATACTGTCCAAATGTTCGCGGACGCTTATGTAAAATTTTATTTTAGGTTCTGTTCCCGAAGGACGTATCGAAACAACTGTGTCATCGCCGGTTACAAATTGCAAAACATCCGACTTGGGCTGATTTATTTTTAACAGCAAAGCATTTTTCACATCTGCTGTTTCCAATGATTGATAGTCGTGTACAAACGTAACATCAACACCTGCAAGCGCACGTGGCGGATTTTCTCTGTAACTGCGCATCAGCGCCTGAATTTCTTCAACTCCTGTTTTTCCCTTTTTCGTGAGCGATATTAATTTTTCTTTGAAAAAGCCAAATTCCAAATATATGTCAAGCAGTAAATCAATAAGCGTTTTTCCTTTTTCTTTAGCCCACGCCGCAGTTTCAGCAATGATTCCGCAACTCATTACCGCATCCTTATCTCGTACAAATTCGCCTGCCAAAAATCCGTAACTTTCTTCGCCTCCCGCAATAAATTTTCTGCTTCTTTCGTTTTCTTTTATTTTTTCGGCTATATATTTAAATCCTGTAAGCACATCAAAACATTCAACATTAAATTTTTTGGCAATTTTGCTTATAAGGTTACTTGTAACTATTGTTTTTACAATATATTCATTTCCTTTCAGCATGCCCCTTTCCGTCCATTTCGTCAGCAGGTAATATGTAAGTATTGCAGCTGTTTGATTTCCGTTGAGCAAAACAAATTCATTATTTTTGTTTCTCACGGCAATTCCCGCTCTGTCGGCATCGGGGTCGGTTGCCATTACCAAATCGGCATTTTCGGCAATTGCCTTGCCTGTCGCCATTTTCAGCGCCGACGGTTCTTCCGGATTTGGAGATGAAACGGTTGGAAAATTTCCATCGGTTACATCCTGCTCGGGGATATTTATCATATTTGCGAAGCCAAGAAG
Organism: Prevotellaceae bacterium; assembly: GCA_031267135.1. Taxonomy (GTDB): domain Bacteria; phylum Bacteroidota; class Bacteroidia; order Bacteroidales; family UBA932; genus JAIRKV01. The sequence goes on along the minus strand of JAIRZQ010000017.1, from coordinate 10,651 downwards.
CCGTAAAAACTTTGGAACAAGCTTCACTCCCGTTCCGTGCAACGGCGTATAAACAATTTTTATATCGCTGTGCTTATGTATAATTTCCGGCGATAACGAAAGCGAGCATAATTTGTTGAGATATATACTGTCGATTTCATCGCCTGTAATCATGATTTTATCCGGATTTTCGTGAAAATCAACTTCATCAATACTCTTAATTTTATTGACTTCGTCGATTATATTTTTATCGTGAGGAGCAACAATCTGCCCTCCATCCGACCAGTAAACCTTATATCCGTTGTATTCTTTCGGATTGTGTGAAGCGGTTATAACAATTCCGCTGTGGCAGGCAAAGTGACGTACCGCAAAACTTAATTCGGGCGTTGGTCGCAACGAATCGAAAAGATAAACCTTTATGCCGTTAGCCGACAAAACGGATGCGGTAATTTTTGCAAAAAAGTTACTGTTGTTGCGGCAATCGTATGCAATCGCAACTTTTATTTCTTCATTTTTTATTTCTTTTTTGAGATAATTTGCCAGACCCTGAGTTGCCGTTCCAACAGTGTATTTATTCATGCGGTTGCTGCCTGCACCCATTATTCCGCGTAATCCGCCGGTTCCAAATTCCAGCGTTTTGTAAAAACTTTCGAACAGTTCATGCGGATCGTTGTCAATCAGATATTGTACCTGCCGGCGCGTTTCAGCATCGTATCTGTCGCCAAGCCAAGTTTGGGCTTTATCTAAAATTTGCCTGTCGATATTTATTTTCATAAACTTGTCTGTGTTTTGTTAATCTTTATTCATGCCTTTCAGCGTTTCTGCCAAACGTACAAATTCTCTGCGATATCCCTGTTCATCGCTGTCTAAAGCCGTTTTTGCAATGGATATTACTTTTTCGTAACTTGAATCGCCTTTAAATTCGGAAGCGGTTAGCATTTGCCCCAGCATTGCAACAGCCGATGCAAAACGAAAATCGGAAGATACTTTGTCTGTTTTATTGTCGATAACAGGAAGTTCTATCTTTTTGCTTTTGTCTCCATCGGGATCTTTGTATCTCAATTTAACCGTAAGCAGTTCATTAGAACCGGTATATTCGGGTTTACTTTTCTTTTTATCTGTTTTTTGATATTTCAGAGGATCAATACTTCCCGCTCCGGTAAATTCAATTCCTGCGGGAACAATTTCATAAAATGCGGTTACATTGTGTCCTGCGCCCATTTCGCCGGCATCTTTGGCGTCGTCGTTGAAATCTTCATCTTTCAGCAATCGGCTTTCATATCCTATAAGGCGATAAGCCTGCACGTGCTCGGGATTAAATTCGATTTGCAGTTTTACGTCTTTTGCCACAGCATACATTGTTCCTCCAAATTCGCTCACCAGCACCTTATTGGCTTCTTGAAGATTGTCGATGTAAGCGTGATTTCCGTTTCCTTTTTCGGCTAATGTTTGCATTTTGCTGTCTTTATAATTTCCCATTCCATATCCTAAAACGGTAAGGAAGACGCCCGATTTGCGTTCGTTTTCTATGAGATTTTCAAGTTCGTTGGCAGAAGAAACTCCAACGTTAAAATCGCCATCGGTACACAAAATAATTCGATTATTTCCATTCCTTATGAAATTTTTTTGAGCGATTTTATATGCAAGTTTAATTCCTGCGCCTCCTGCCGTAGAACCGCCTGCGTTAAGTTTATCCAGCGCTTCGCGGATTTTCTGCTTGTCATTTCCCGAAGTCGATGGCAGCGCTTCGCCCGCCGAGCCTGCATAAACGACAATAGCAACACGGTCGCGTTCTCGCAGGTTGTTTATTAACAACTTAAGAGACGATTTGACAAGTCCCAAACGGTTTGCGCCTTCCATCGAACCCGAAACATCTATCAGAAAAACCAGATTGGACGCAGGAAGATTTTCGTCTGACATTTCTTTTGCCTTAATGCCTATGCGAGCCAGCCTGTGTTTAACATTCCATGGACATTCTCCAATTTCTGCCGAAATCTTCACGGGTTCGTTGCCGGCAGGTTTCGAATAATTGTACGAAAAATAGTTTATCAATTCTTCGGTGCGGATAGCATCTCTCGGAGGCATTTGTCCCTGATTGATAAATCGCCGCATGTTGCTGTACGATGCAGCATCCACGTCTATCGAGAAAGTTGAAAGAGGATTGTCATCAGCAAACTTAAATCTGTTTTCCGAAAATGAATTGTACTCTTCGGCATTTTCGTATGGCATAGCCATATAAGCCATGTTTGAATACGATTCCGATGATACCATCGACCCTGTGAATGATTTGTTGCGAGGTTGAGAATAACCGATTACTATTGCGTCAGAAAGTTCTGCATTGTCAGAAATTAAGGCAACATTTATTATTTCTTTGTCCGCTTTTATTTTCTGCGTTTCGTAGCCGAGAAAAGAAAAAACAAGTATTTTACCCTTTTTTACCGAAATAGAATAGTTTCCGTCATTATCGGAAAATGTTTTGTCGTCGGTTCCTTCAACATATACGGCACAGCCAATTATTGTCGTTCCGTCGTTAGCATCTGTTATTTTGCCTTTTACCGTAACGGTTTGAGCATTTGCGTTTACAATGACTATCGTTATCGTTGCGAGAGCCACAAGCATGAAAGTTTTTATTAGTATTGATTTCATAATTTTATAAATTAAATTTGACAATATTGTTTATTTTATCATATAGATGATATTTATCATTAAATTCCACAAAATTAAATAAACTTTTTATAATGCTGCAAGTCAGCAAGCGTAATTAACCTCAACGTAGTTTCAACTGTTGATTACATAAAATGTCTTAATTCAGATTAAAAAATAGGAATAAACATTTAACTTATGAGAAAAGGCAGATTAAAGTGTTAAATATCGAAAATATTTTGGCGAGTTATATATTTTTATTATCTTTGTCCTATAAATTACAAAAACAGACATTATTAACTAAAAATTATGAAAAATATTATAAAATGCACCTCGTATTATCTTCTGATAAAACTGTCTTCAATTGCTATATGTATAATTTCTACGGCAGGATTTTTGAATGCTCAAAATCAGCGAACCGTTAATATTAATAATGAAAGCAGCTTTCAAAATCTTATAAGGCAGGAAAATGACCCATCGCTAAAAAGTATTTTCACCGGCAATGTCGAAAATGTTCGTCCTTTTGAATATAATCCACAGTTAAAAATTTTTACCCCAAAAAATCAGGGAGATATCTTACTGCTCGATTTTTTTGATGGCAAAAAATATACTGCAATAGTTCAAAAAGTAACTGTCAGTTATGATGGAATTACAGGAATAACGGCTAAAATACTTGATACTGAATTCGGTTATTGTTATATTTCCGTTTCCGAAAAGGGAATTTCAATGTCAGCCGACATACCCGGTCGCAACGAGCAGTTTTTTATTTCGACTAAAAACGGCAAAAGCTATCTGTCGCAATACAAAATGTCGGAACTTAAAAATGATGAACTGGGCTGCGCAGATGTTGATATTCCGGAATCCGACAGTTCAAAACATGAGCATGCAGGCATGAACACTGCATCTTTCGAAGATATTGTATCCGATGCGAGCGACTGTACATTTCCGCCTGATGACTTATCAGACTCGATAACAGTAAACGTGCTGATTGTATATACCGAAAAAGCCAGACAATGGGCGCTCAGTTATTATGGTGTTACAGATATAGATGACCTCATCGACCAGGCGATGCAAAGATCAAATACCGCTATGGAAAATTCATTAACAAACATTACATTCACTCTGGCTTACAAATATAAAACCGATTATGTTGAAATTAACAGCAGTAATGATTTATACAATCTGGCAGGCAGCAGCGATGGGTACATGGACGAAGTACACAATCTCCGTAAACAGTACAAAGCCGATTTGGTAATGCTTATTCCTGAAGTAGATTTTACAGGCGGTTTAGCTTATTTATTGAACTATTACATACCGGGAGATGGTCTTCCAAACTATGGCTTCGGGCTGTCGAGAGTACAGCAATCCTCATGGACTTATACACTGGTGCACGAAATGGGACATAATATGGGATGCGGTCATCACTGGAAACAAACTGTATCACCGGGTCCGGGCTTGTTTTCATACTCTTCGGGCTATCGCTGGCAGGATGCAAGTTCAGCGTGGTATTCAACAATAATGACCTATGAGGCAGGCAATTATTTTGTCGATGGTAATTACGCGCCAAGAATAGCTTTTTTTTCTGACCCGAACATAATTCACGGTGGAGTTAATATAGGCGATGCTGTTAATGCAAATAACGCCTTAACATTGCGACAGTCAAAACATGCAGTGTCAAGGTATTCGGATTATTTTGTTCCCGGCTTGAAATGTTTAAGCGTAAATCAGGGAATCCTTTCGCCGGTATTTCATACCGATACTGTCGCTTATACAGTAACCGTTCCATCAAATGTTTCAACAATTACGGTATATGCAACTCCTTCGCATCCGAGTTCGACAATTCTTACAGGAACAGGACAGCATCCGCTGGCTTGCGGTTCGAATATTATTACCGTTACCGTACGAACGCCTACTTTGGAAACAAAATCATATACAATAAATGTTATACGTACGTGTCAGGTAACCGTTTCACCATCTGATACTGCAATATGTGCAGGCAGCTCGGCAACATTAAATGCACATGGAGAATCGGGAGCAATATTCAAATGGTACAACAGTCAAACAGGCGGAACGCTGTTGCATACCGGAAACAGTTATACGGTATATCCTGCATCTACGACACATTACTATGTATCGCAAACGATATCTGGAACAGAAAGCAATAGAGTCGAAGCAACAGTAACGGTAAATCCGCTACCCAATGCGCCTGTTGCAAACAGCGTAACGGCATGCTACGATGGAAACATTCATACAGGCGGAGCATCATCGGCAGGCATCGATGAAAGTGTAGTGTGGTACACGGCAGCGAGCGGTGGCACGGTAACATCATCGCCGGAAAGAAGCACTGTCGGAACAGCTACAGCCTATGCCGCAGCAAGGAATAATACAACAAACTGCGAAAGTTCAACACGTACTGAGGTAAGTGTAACAGTATATGCAGTATATGATATAAGTATAAATGAAACGATATGCACGGGCGAAAGTTATTTTTTCAACGGAAATTCATATACGGCAACGGGAATTTATACTGCCAATTTACTGTCCGTTTCAGGATGCGACAGTATTGTTACGCTTACACTGGTCGTATTGCAATCGTGTAACCCGCAAGTTATAAATGTTGATAATGACTACTATGAATTGACGTATGGAGATAACCCGTTTACCTTTATGGCAACAGCATCAAGCGGCTTGCCTCTTACTTTTAGCGTATCGGGAACTTCTGTTGATGTGCAGAATATATCCGCGTCACAATATTCGGTAACTGTACAAAATGCAGGTATAACTGTTATTACGTTACAGCAGGCAGGCGATTATTATTTTGCAGAAGAAGAATTATCTGTTACAGTCATGGTAAATCCGGCAGAATTAACTATAAAAGCCAATGATTATACGGTTAGCGCAGGCGATGCTTTTCCTGTATTGGGATATGCATGCAGCGGCTTTGTGTATGGAGAAGATTCTACCGTTCTCACAAAATTTCCCGTAATATCATGCGCTGTGGCAAATACAAACATAACAGGAACGTACTCTGTAATAATCAATGGAGCCGAAGCTTATAATTATACAATAAAATATATAAACGGCATTTTGAATATCAAAGAACGCATGAAGCCATTGCCTAATGCTTTTACACCTAATCAAGATGGAATAAACGATATTTTTGGCGATGGGTATGAATTGCGTATATTCAATCGATGGGGAATACAGTTGTACGAAGGTAGTACAGGCTGGGATGGAAGATATAAAGGGAAAATGGTATCGCCGGGCGTATATTACTATCTGGCAAAAGATTCGAATGGAAATGAATACAAAGGTACGGTAATGCTGATAAAACAGTAGTAAAAATGATTGTTATTCAAAAAATATTTTAATATCAAAAACATCAGTCTAACCGATGTTTTGTGAAATATAAATAAAGGAATTTGTTTAGGGAACAGTAAAATTTTGCATCGGCAAATTATTTGCCATCATACAGTTCAAATACAGCTTGAAAATTTGCCAGCTCGGGATTTTTTTCATGCATGTATTTTTCCTTATCCGAATCTGTGTAAAGTTTTGGGGTATCTACCTTATCACCGTTTTGGTCAACGCGAACATCTAATTTTACAGTTGTATTTTTCAGTTCTTTTTGCAGATACAGGCAAATGTTTTTTGCAATTCCTTTTTCTTCAAGCGCTTTCTTTTGAACAATTTGCTGAACATTGAAAACAATAACATTCTCGGCTTCGCAAACAGGTTTTGTTGCTACCATAGCGCTTGCAAATCGCGGTTGTTTCTGAGCAAAAATGGCAGCATAATTTTTCCACGCCGTCAATAACTGTTCTTCGGTAAAATCTTCATTCATTTGCAATGTACTGTTTTCTTCCAATTTTACTTCTTTTGATTCAATATTTACTGATTCCGTAAGATTGGAAAATCCTTTTATTGAAACAGTTTCAGGACGTGCTGCAACTGTTGTTTTTTCTTTTATTTCTTCATCCTGAATATTATTATCTACTTCTTCCTCAATTTTATCTCTACTTTCCTGTTTCACAGTTTGTCGTACAATAATTTCATTCTTGTTTTTTTCAGTATTATCAACCGATTTTGCCGTTTGGTCTTCTTTGCGCAAAGATGCTATGTTAGACAGTCTGCAAAGTGCAAGCTCAATATGCAGGCGTTGATTTGAGCTTGTCTTATATCCTGCATCGCAAGTGTTTACAATGTCTAAAGCTGCAAACAGAAAGGCAACGCTGCAAATTTCGGCTTGTTTTTTATACGATTCTGCAATAGTAGCGCCAACTTCAAGCAATGATACTGTTTGTGTATTTTTGCAAACGAGCAAATCGCGAAAATGCGAATTTAAACCTCGAACAAAATATTGGGCTTCAAATCCTTTCGACAGTATTTCATCAAAAATTACAAGCGCAGTACAGTAATCGCCCTCGACAAAAGCTTTTGTAAGCCGAAAATAATATTCATAATCAAGTATATTCAGGTTTTCAATAACTTTGACGTATGTAACATTTGTTCCGCAGAACGATACAGCCTGATCAAATATCGACAGGGCATCGCGCATTGATCCATCTGCTTTCTGTGCAATTACATGCAATGCTTCGGATTCATAATTGATATTCTCGTTTTTTGCAATTTTTTCGATATAGGCAACAGCATCTTCAATACTTATTCTGTTGAAATCATAAATCTGGCAGCGCGAAAGAATTGTCGGGATTATTTTATGTTTTTCTGTTGTTGCAAGAATAAAAACAGCATGTATTGGCGGCTCTTCGAGCGTCTTGAGGAAAGCATTGAAAGCTGCGGCAGAGAGCATGTGAACTTCATCGATAATATACACGCTGTATTTGCCTACTTGCGGCGGAACGCGCACCTGATCTATCAAATTACGAATATCTTCGACCGAATTGTTTGATGCAGCATCAAGTTCGTGAATATTATACGAACGGTTTTCGGCAAAAGATTTGCACGATTCACATTCGCCGCATGCATCGCCATTTGCATCGGGATTGAAACAGTTGATTGTTTTTGCAAAAATACGCGCACAGGTTGTTTTACCTACGCCGCGAGGTCCACAGAAAAGATATGCATGAGCCAACTGCTTGCGCTCAATCGCATTTCTCAATGTCTGCGCAATCGACGACTGACCGACAACATTTGCAAATGTGAGCGGTCGATACTTTCGTGCCGATACTATAAACTGTTCCATAGTGCAAAGGTAAAAAAAATAATTATCAACCCGAAAATCGATACGGAATAATTTTATTAACAAAACCAATCAATAATGAAGTAAAAAACTCATTTATATCTTCAGAAACATCAAAGCGACAAAAATAATTTCAATACAGTCATGTATATAAGTTCAAATAGTTAATGCAACTAAAAATTATAAATCAATTCCACATGAAGATATAAAAAATCAAACAGCCTTATTTTACGGTACTTTCAAAGGTTTTATGCGGGTTTCAGAGAAACGGAAAAACGAAAGTGAATAAAATACATTTTGCACTTTAAGCAAAATTTACTTACTTTTTCACAAAAAAAATCCACCATAATTCTACCCAAATGACAACATTTAAAACAGAAGTGCATTTGCACAGGAAAAAGAAAGACGGAACATATAATATCAAAATACGTGTTACGCACAAACAACAGAAAAAATATTTGTCCACTCCTTTTTTGTGTCCGAAAAAGAAGTTACGCGCACGGGCAAAATAAAAAATCAGCATTACCTTGATGCCTGTGAAGATGAAATACGCCGATATAGGAAAATATGCGATTCTGTCGGGTTCAAAATAGAAACTATGACCGTTGACCAAATAACGGATTTAATTAAAGCAGGTGAAACGGGCGATAATTTTGATTTGGATTTTGTTCAATTCGGCAGAGAATATGCTGCATCTCTCGAAAACAGGGGAAATGCACAAATATACATGGTTGCGATTAATAATCTTATCAGATTTACGGGACGGGAACAGATAAGCGTACACGAAATAACCACAAAATTCGTAAGGGACTGGGTTACGTGGATAAAGAACAATCCTATTCGAGCGAATACTAAAACAAATCGCGCTCAATCGCTTTATCCTGCAAACATACGAGCCTTGCATAATGCGGCAAAGAACACTTATAATGATGAGGATTCGGGCATTATACGAATACATTTATCGCCATTCAAAAATATTAAAATTGAAAAGTTTCGTGCATCACGGCAGCGCTTTATTGATGTTGAAACACTGCGTATGATAGCGGCATTGCAATACGTCCAAACATATAAAAACAGAACTGACATATTTAATTTTGCCAAAGATTTGTTCATATTAAGTTTTGCCCTTATCGGAATGAATGCTGCCGACCTTTATGAATGTACGGACATAAAGAATGACAGAATTACCTATAACAGGAAAAAACTCGAAATCGCCGTCCCGATAATGCATTAATAAGCATAAAAATAGAGCCTGAAATTATGCCTCTTGTGCAAAAATACAGAGACACAACAGGTGCGCGCGTATTCAAGTTCTATCAAATGTACTCAACTTGCAATACATTTCAATATGCCATCAACAGGGGATTGAAACTTATAGGAAACATTGTCGGGGCTGATGACCTGGAATTTTATGCTGCCCGTCATACATGGGCAACAATAGCGAGTAACAGTGCGGGAATGGATAAATACACAATACATACCGCGCTTAATCACGTTCTTCAGGAAATGAAAGTAACCGAAATGTACATTAAAAAAGACTGGCAAATTATAGACAAAGCCAACAGAACCGTTTTGGATTACGTAAAACTTGTTAACATTCCGACGCAAAAGTAAACAAAAAATGCATTTTGTGCAATATCTTTTCAACAATTAGGGTTTCCTGATATTTTTTTTGATTTTTCCGTTTTTTTCATTATATATTTGTGCTTGGTTTAATGATAAAATTGAATTGAGCAATGCAAATACCAAAGGCAAATCCTATACGATTTAACAGTTTGCCGCCTCAAAGGGACGGCGGGCATTGGTATTTTCAAAAGTTCCAACGAAACGATGTAACAACAATTCAAATACTTATCAGTTATTCAGACCCATATCCTGCATTGATAATGCTTGTATATGATGTTAATGACATTCGACAGCAATATACGTGCCAACTCCTTATTATTACGGCGGAATGGTTGACGGCTTGGTCGTAATGCAATACGCTATTGATTTTTCACAGTTAAACGAGGGTTTGTATTATTTTGCTTTATTACCATACGAAGAAAGCCCAAAGAAATTATTTTACTCGGATTTTATTTGCGTCAAAGACAAGCACGAGGAAACAAAGTTGATAACTTACCATAATTCGGTAAACGACCAAAGTGTGATATTCTCAACAGGCATCATGTTTAACGTCCGTGTTGAAGCACTCGACCGCAAAGACGAAGACGACTATAATTATAAATCATTTATTCCAAATTCGGTCGACAGCATTTACGATAATGACATGGGCGGATATATGACTTTATATTCAAATCCTTTTGAGACGTATAAAATAAACATCGGTGGCAACGCCGGTATTCCCGCTTATTTAATGAAAACAGTAAACAGGGCTTTCGGTTGCGATACTGTTTTGATTGACAATAATAAAGTTAACAAAGTCAAAAGCGCAACCTTTGAGGCGGTCGAAGCCGACAACTATCCGCTACGGAGCTGGTTGATTGAAGTTGGTTACGAAGAAACAGAAGAGGTGGAAGGACTATATACATATTTGATTGATAATAACAGTGAATATTTATTTGATGACAATAACAACTATTTAGTAGCATAAATTATGGCAGAACAGGCAATAAATGTAAACAGCGTACCAACGCAGAACCCAACGGCAAACACAAAGTTAGTAGGAGTGGAAAACGGCAACTGGGTACAAGTCCCGGCAAGCAATGTAGGCGGTTCGGGAATAATGATACCCGAATTAATATTAAAGCCGATGTTAATTCCGCATACCGCAATACCACATACAACGGATAATGAGTTGTATATCTGGTGCAAATTCCCTCAAGATGC
>JAIRZQ010000012.1 GCA_031267135.1 Prevotellaceae bacterium | reverse complement strand
TCAAAGGGACTTTCCGCTTCGCACAGCTCGGCAATGCGCTCTCGAAACGCGCTGTAAAACCCGTTTACGGTGGGGCGAGATACGCCTGTCAACTCCGCCGTCTTTTTAGCCTCGATATCAAGGCTAAAAAGACGAATAATATCCCTCGTTTTACGCTCAGAAATGTGCGTAACTTTTATATACTTATTTTTCATTGTCCAATAATAACTTACAAAGATATAAATCTTCTAAAGTTATCTTGAACCATATTTTTTAATAATGTTTATTAATATATAAAACTTTTTATTATTTTTGCATTCGATCTTGTAGAAAAGAAAGGATGAAAAAAGAATGTGGAAATAACAGAAATAATGTAAAAAAAGCCGTTGGATATTTGGCGGTTTCAACTATTTTGTCACATACATATTCCACGACATACATCCCGTTCCCAACATGCCGGAAATGTGCAAAGAAATATAAAGGTTCTGACTTTTCAAATACAATTTCAAAAATATTTCTTGAAATATTACACGGGGCTGTGTGCAGGCTTGCGCATGGCTACTGTATTTTTTATCATATTATCAATCAGAAAAATCATAAAAAATCATGGCAACACTACACAAAATCAAAGCGTATCTGTACGACAATGCGCTTACAAAAGACAACCCCAACGACTTTATTGCGAGGGTAAGTTCGGAACGCTCGCTGAGCGTGAACGACATTTGCGAATCGGCTGCTGCGCGCGGAGGCGCTGATATTTCGGCAGCGGCTATGGAACATGCCGTCAATCTCTGGCTCAAAGAAATGGGCTACCGTCTATGCGACGGATTTTCAATAAACACGGGCTGGTTCACGGCAGGCGTTCATATCAAAGGCGTGTTCGACAGCCCCGGTGAAACGTTCAACCCCGAAAAGCATACTGTTCTTTTCGAGTTTCATCAGGGTTCGCTGCTGCGCAAAGAGCTTGAACTGGTAAGCATTGACATTCTTGGAGTAGCCGACTCGTCGCTGTACATATCGCAGGTAACGGATGTTAAAACAGGCAACGTGAACGACATCATCACGCCAAACCGCAACCTGCGCATCAGCGGACACAGGCTCAAAATTGCAGGCGGCGACGAAGCCAACGGCGTGTATTTCGTTAATCAAAACACGCAGGAGCGCACGAAAGTGGACGTTACAGACATTGTAACCAACAATCCGTCGGAACTTGTAATTGTTACTCCGGCGCTTGCGGCAGGAACGTACAGGCTGGAAGTTACCACGCAATACGGCATCAGCGTTTTACTGAAGGAACCGCGCACCGCTGTTTTCGATAAAATCCTTACTGTAGCTTAAAGCCTCTTTAGACGTCCGTCTAAATGTACTTTAGCCACACATCTAAACATCATTTAGTCGAGCGCCTAAAAACCTTTTAGAAATACGGCTAATATCAATTTCGATAAATCAACAATTAGAATATACAATTATGAAAAAAACAATATTACTTATTATGTTTGCCGCCCTCTTTTCAGGCTGCATGAATGCACAGACGCCGTCATTGTCGCGAGAAGCCTATATTAATATGATGAATTCTTACCTGTCATCCAAAAATTACGATAATCTTTTAGAATGCACTCGGGAAGCGGTAAATGCTTATCCTGATTTTGCGCTTGCTCACAGTATTACAGGGTTGGCTCATATTGAACAAGTGCAATATAATCAGGCTATTGCTGCCCTCCAAAAAGCCGTAGCCATTGACCCTGATTTTGCAGAGGCATACGCCATCATTGGATATGCTTATCATTTATTAAAGGAGTATAATGAAGCGATACGATACTATCAAAAAGCCATAGCTATCGACCCAAACTATGCCGAAGCATACTATAACATAGGATTTGCCTGTTATAATTTGGGAAATTATGACGAAACCATGCGATGCTTAAAAAAAGCGGCACAACTGGGGCTTTCCCAAGCGCAGGAATCATTACGGGCGGTTGGGGAAAACTGGTAAAAATAACATTAAAAACAAGTGTAAAATAAAATTACATGCCGCCTTCATTCCTGCCGTCGGGTGCAACGAAGCGGCTCGGCAATCCATTCTTATCGCGACTGCTTTGCCTGCCGTCAGGCTGAATGATTAAAGGCTTGCAAACTTTTCTATTTTCGGCTAATTATCAATTAGCAATGAAACCCTTCTCATTTCAGTGCAAATTTCCTGTGAGATTTTTACAAAGAATTGCAATTAATTGATTACTTTTGCGCGGAATTTTGATATTGTTGTGTCTTAAAACAAAATTATTAAACTCAAAACAGATAATATAAAACGATGAAAAAACATTTTAAATTCTTTTTGATTGCGACTGTATTTGCTTTATTGCTATCGTGCGCACACGAACGAAATGTTGAAATTACGGTAATGCATACATCCGATATTCACGGAACATTTTTCCCCTATGACTTTGTCAACGGTAAATCAATGAACCGAAGCCTGTCGCATGTGTACAGCGCAATACGGCAAGAGCGCATGTCAAACAAAAATCTGATTTTGCTTGATAATGGCGATATTTTGCAGGGGCAGCCCGCCGCTTATTATTATAATTTTATTGATACGGCATCTGTGCATTTGGCTGCGCGAATTATTAATTTCATGAAATATGATGCCGCAGGCGTAGGAAACCATGACATAGAAACAGGACATGCCGTTTACGACAAAGTTTTTGCCGAATACAGCTGTCCGGTGCTTGCTGCAAATGCAGTGCGCAAAAGCGATGGCAAGCCATATTTTAAGCCTTATACAATTATAAAACGCGATGGAATAAAAATTGCCGTACTCGGAATGATTACTCCCGGAATACCCAAATGGCTTCCAAATTCAATATGGGAAGGAATAGAATTTCGCGATATGGTCGAAACCGCCGAATACTGGATAAGGAAAATTCGCAGCAGGGAAAATCCTCACCTTATTTTGGGACTGTTTCATTCGGGATATGACTATGAACGCGAAGGCGAGGATATTAATACGCACAGCAACGAAAACGCTTCATTGCTTGTAGCTCAAAAAGTACCCGGATTTGATGCTGTGTTCATAGGGCATGACCACGACAGATTTTGCAGTAAAATATGTAACGTGGCAGGCGATTCGGTATTGATTATCGATCCGCAAAACGAAGGAAAATTGGTATCGAAAGTGCAAATAAGCATAAAAGTGAAAGGTAATAAAACCATTGAAAAAACCGTAACGGGAAATTTGCTGGAAACAGGCGGCTTTGAACCCGACAGTTCGTTCATTGCCGAATTTCAGTCGGATTTTGATGCAGTAAAGCAGTTTGTATCACATCCTGTCGGCAGGTTTACAAAAAGCATCTCGACACGCAGCTCGTTTTTCGGCGCTTCGGAATTTATTGATTTAATTCATCGCATACAGTTGGATATTACTAAAGCCGATATTTCCTTTACCGCTCCGCTTTCGTTTGATGCCGAAATTTTGGAAGGTAATGTTTATGTCAGCGATATGTTTAAACTGTACAGATATGAAAATTTACTTTATACCATGCAGCTTACGGGCAGGGAAGTAAAAGACTTTCTGGAATATTCGTATTCGCTGTGGACAAACAGGATGCAAACATCCGCAGATGATATTCTACTGTTTCGCGAAACCGGAAACAATCGCAACGGATTGCTCGAAAATCCTTACTACAATTTCGATGCGGCTGCAGGAATCATATATACCGTTGATGTTACAAAGCCTGCCGGCGAAAAAATCACCATAAAATCGATGTACAGCGGCGACAGTTTCGATTTTGAAAAAACATATAATGTTGCAATAAACTCGTATCGAGGAAACGGCGGCGGCGGACATTTAACCGAAGGCGCAAAAATTGCAAAGAGTGAATTGAGCAGTCGAATTGTATTTTCCACTTCAAAAGACTTGCGTTATTTTTTAATGCAGTGGATTGAACGGCAAAAACAGGTTGACCCTGCCTTGCTGTACGGCGATGACGAATGGAAATTTATTCCCGAAAATCTTGTAAAAACGGCTATTGAGCGCAATTATAAATTATTGTTTGACAACAGAAAATAAAATGTTTGATACGGAAAGCAACCTGCGTCTGCTGCAAAACGGAAATTTATTGCCTTTGGTCGAAGATTTTTATACCATTCAGGGCGAAGGCTTTCACAGTGGCAAGCCTGCTTATTTCATTCGGCTTGGCGGCTGCGATATATGCTGCCGGTGGTGTGATGCAAAATTTACATGGAATCCCAAAAATTATCCTCCTGTTGAAGTAAAAAAAATTGTAGAACGCGCATCATCGTTTCCTGCTCAAGCGGCAGTTATAACAGGCGGCGAACCTGCGCTTTATCCGCTTGAAATGTTATGCAATGAACTTAAATCCAAAAATATACAGACTTTTATCGAAACTTCCGGCGCCTATCCGCTTACAGGAACATGGGATTGGATATGTCTTTCGCCAAAGCGTCAACAGCCGCCGCTTGCAGATATTTTTCAAGCTGCCGGTGAATTGAAAGTAATTATTGAAACCACCGATGATTTGCTTTGGGCTGAAGAAAATGCTGCAAAAACATCAAAAAACTGTATGCTTTTTCTGCAGTCCGAATGGAGCAGGTACAACGAAATAACACCTGTCATTGTTGAATATGCAAAACAAAACCCCAAATGGAATATTTCAATACAGGCACATAAATTCATGAATATTCCCTAAGCGCACGGCAAAAATTTAAAGACATTTATCTCATCATTTAAGATAAAACGTTATTTGCTTTTTATTCATTCATGAGTCATCAGTGTAAACTGCAATTTTCCGGTCAATTCATTTATGCATGTGCACAGTAACTTGCGGAAACGGGATATCAATACCTTTTTCGTTAAACGCATTGTAAACGTTTTCATTCATATTGTATTTTACCGTCCAGTAATCATCGGTTGCTGTCCACGAGCGCAGCGTAATTACAACGCAACTGTCGGCAAGCGATGATACAAACGTTGAAAATGCGGGTTCGCGTAAAATTCCTTTTTCGTTTGCCGCTACGCTTTCTATGATTTTTCTCGCTTGCTTGAGGTCGGTTCCGTATGCAACGGTAAAATCCATATCTATACGGCGAATATTCTCTTTTGTGTAGTTTGTAATCGACGAACTTATGAGCGTGGAATTGGGCACAAAAATAATTTTATTGTCAGACGTTTTGATTTCCGTCATAAAAATATGAATTTGCATGACGGTTCCCGATAATCCTTGACATTCAATAAAATCGCCCACTCTGAAAGGTTTAAATAATAAAAGCACAATTCCTCCTGCAAAATTCTGTAAAGTCCCCGAAAGAGCCATGCCTACACCAACGCCGATAGCTGCAAGCACTGCGGCAAACGACATTGTTTCAACGCCTAAAATCTGAATCGCAATTATCAATACTGCAACTTTGAGTACAATATTGCAAATCGAACGCAAAAACGAAGCTAACAGGCGGTCGGTATCGTGATGAGACAACGCTTTGACAAACAGCCGTGTCAGTTTTTTCGTTATCCAAAAACCAATAATAACAATAATAACAGCAGCCAATAATTTTAATCCGGCGTGTATTCCCCAGTCAACAATTTGAGGAACAATATCGGTAACTATAAAACTGATTTTTTCCTTTACCGGAACCGTATCTGCCGCAAGCAATTCTTTGGCATGCGCGGCAATATCGGATGTTGAAGATATAATACTGTCGTTCATAATTATCTGCTTTAATTTATATGCAAATATATAAAAAATAAATGTTGTGCAATAATCGGTAAGGCAAATCAAAGATTGCAGATATTTTTAATAAAAAATGAAAGTCAGTTTCAATAATATCTGCATGTTTTGCTAATTCATTGATAATTATAAATTAAATATTACTGTCCGGTAAAAAACGGGATAGGCAAAAAAGCAATGCTCAATGGCTGTAAAATTGCGGTTGAGTAGTGTTTTTTTAATGTACAAGCCCCCTCTAATCAAAAAGTGTCGG
>JAIRZQ010000170.1 GCA_031267135.1 Prevotellaceae bacterium | reverse complement strand
GACGCTGCAAAATTACAACAAAAAGTAAAGCAAAAAACAGGCAAATAAAAATCGAGCCTCACTTTTGTCCACTTGAACGAAATGAACAAAAATTAACCTCACTTTTGTCCATTAGGCCTATTATCATTGTAATTTTCCATTATACTTGTTATTATAATTTGATACACGAATCACTTATGTAACCACTGTTTTTTTCATCGTGGCATCAGAAAAGTAAAATATTTTCACATCACGCAATTCGTTTTTTATTTCCTTTGTAATAGATAAACCGGTATCATCTAATGATTTTATATTTATTATATTAGTGTATCCGGTGTAAATTTCTTTAGCATATAAGCATAACCAGGCATTTAGTTTGTTAATTAAAATTTGACTTAATCCTAAACTTTCCGGAAATATAAACCCGCCATTATATTCATCTCTAATGCCTGTTCCGTTTAATGAAGCATCTATTATTAAATATTTCATAATTATTGATATTTATTTTGTTGACCTAAAAAATCTATGATTAATAACTCCTTTATTTGTAATCCCTATTTCATAATAACCCCTTATCCCATTCACTGTTCCCTCTAATCTATATATCATATAACCATCCGGTCGTACGATTGGGGTTGTAGAAAGTATGTAGCATCAAAACTATATGGAAAATTATGGCTTGTTGGATCTTCTAATGCTCTTATTCTTACACGTTCATCATATGTATAATTATTTATTCTATTATCAGAACTATTTGCAGTATTTAAACTTCGTCCTGTCCAAATATCCCTGCCGTTTTGTTTAGCAGATAAATACCCACTAAATCCTCCTGTAATACCGCCTATTAAACCACCGAAAAAAAAGAGAGCGCTCCAAAAACGCCCTCCGGAAAAATGAAAAAATTATTTTTAGGCAGTTATTGCAATCCATCGTAAATAGCCTTGTACTTTTCGTAATTTGCCTGCATTTCGGGGCTATCTGCACGGAAACGGAAATAAACGCTTCGCAGAGCATCAGCAAAGGCTTTTTCTCCGGGATTCAGTGAAAAGGCTTTTTCGAGAGGCTCTATTGATTTTTTAAATTCCGTATTCGCTTTTTCGACTTCCTCATCATATTCTTTTCCTACTTTATCGTTGGATGCGTTGTATATGTTAACTCCGCGATTGTAATACAGCGTGCCGAGCATGTAATATGCATTAGCGCTTTCGGGGTCAATTTCAATAGCCATACTGTATGCTTTTATTGCGCTTTCTTCATCTTTTAATTGCACGTGCAAGTTTCCTTCAACATAATACAGCGATGCATTTTGTTGATCTGCTGCCGCTTCCTGTGCATCATGCAAAATCGGAATAATTACTTTGGGGTCTTCGCCTATTCCGAGATAGTGGTTCACCAAAGTTCCCAAAATGCTGAGGTTTGCCGGATATTTTTTATACGCTTCTGTCAATATATCGCCTGCGCGCAGCGTATCGGCTCTTGTTCCCTGACTTCTTACAGCATTGTATATGCTTGCATAAATATCGCCTTCCTGATAGTTGTATTCTGCAGCTTTTTTATAATATTCTTCGGCTGTCTTATAGTCGTTATTTTTCATTGCTATAAAGCCTACATTGTATATTATGCCTGTATCTATTCTGCCTACTGCGGGATGTGATGAACATTCCACCGCTTTTTTAAATCCGTCGATTGTAGCAGCATAGTTTTGTGCATAATATTCGCCAAAGGCGCAGTTTGTAAATGCTTTGTTGAGAGCATCAAGCCCTTCGCCTATTTTCTTAGCATCGCCGCCGAGTTCCGATGCTTTCATATATGCTTCAAGCGCTTTGTCGAGAGGTTTGTCGATTTCGGTTTTTGTTACCCGTATAGCCGAAACCGCTCCTTCTTTGTTCAAATACAATTCCTTGTCTGCATACACAAGTACCTTGTATTCATCTCCGTCAACAGATTTTTGCTCTGTTGACAGTAACTGTTCGCCTCTGAGATACAGTGATAATTCGGTTTCGCGCACAGCTACCCTTGATATATCAGGTATTTTTGATGCCGGTTCGTCATAAATCTTGCGCATCAATTCGGCGCGGTCAATCCATGTTTTGGGATTGTCTTTCTTTTTTGGATTCACAATATCTTCATTGCTTTTGCTTAAATTTTTAGCAAATTGTTGCGAGTATCCTGCATGGATGCTCATAATCAGAAGAATTGCCGTTAAAATTTTCTTCATAACAACATGTTTTTTAGATGATAATTTCATTATTTTTTATTGATAAAATCAATTTTTCATACAAAGATATAAATTTCTACATTAACTTTTAAATAATTTAATTATTTTCTTCATTAATATTTTCAATGACTTCGTCTTTTTCTTCTGTTTTATTCACTTTTGCAACTGCTGCAATCGAATCTTTTTCTTTCAAATTAATAAGCCTGACGCCTTGAGTAGCGCGTCCTGCTATTCGAATATTCGATACAGCCAAACGTATTGTCAATCCCGAACGGTTTATAATCATTAAGTCGTTTTCTTCCGTTACATCTTTTATTGCAATCAGTTTTCCTGTTTTTTCGGTAATATTTATTGTTTTAACGCCTTTTCCGCCTCTGTTGGTAATTCTGTAATCTTCGAGGTCGGAGCGTTTGCCGTAGCCGTTTTCCGATACAACCATTATTGTTGTTTTTGTATCTTCCCTGTCTATGCAAATCATGCCTATTACTTCATCAGCCTGAGTAATGTTTATCCCGCGAACGCCTGCTCCGGTTCTTCCTATAGGTCTGACAAGGGTTTCGTTGAACCTGATTGCTTTTCCTTCACGCGCAGCCAGCAATATTTCACAATTTCCGTTTGTAAGCCGCGCTTCAAGCAGTTCGTCGCCATCTTTTATTGTAATTGCATTTACTCCATTCAAACGCGGACGCGAATAGGCTTCAAGCAAGGTTTTTTTGATAGTTCCTTTTTTGGTACATAAAATGATATGATTATTATTGATGTATTCATCATCATTCAATGTTTTTACGTTGATATAAGCCATTACCTTATCATCGTTTCCCAGGTTTATCACGTTTTGAATTGCGCGTCCTTTTGAGGTTTTGTTTCCTTCGGGAATTTCATAAACCTTTAACCAGAAACAGCGTCCGTTGCGTGTAAAGAACAGCATTGTACTGTGCATGTTTGCAACGTAAATGTGTTCTATAAAATCTTCATCGCGCGTTGCTCCGCCTTTTGCGCCTACTCCTCCCCTGTTTTGGGTACGGTAGTCGCTGAGCGGCGTACGTTTTATATATCCCAAATGCGATATTGTGATGACAACATCTTCGTCGGCATAAAAGTCTTCGGGATTAAATTCTTCGGCTGCATAAATAATTTCGGTTCGGCGTTTGTCTCCGTATTTGTTTTTTACTTCAAGGAGTTCATCTTTTATTATTTGCCGTTGCATTTCTTCGCTTTCAATGAGTTGCTGCAAATATTCTATCTTTTTCATCAGTTCGGCATGTTCTTCGCGAATTTTATCGCGTTCCAGTCCTGTCAACTGACGCAGGCGCATTTCTATGATTGCGTTTGCCTGAATTTCGGAAAGCGCAAATTTTTTGATTAAGCCGCTGCGGGCTTCGTCTGGCGTTTTTGATGCTCTGATAAGCGCTATAACTTCGTCTAAATGATCGAGCGCTATAAGCAAGCCTTCCAAAATATGAGCGCGTTTTTGCGCCTGTTCCAATTCGTATTTGGCGCGGCGTACAACCACTTCGTAACGATGACGAACGAAATATTTTATCAGCTGGCGCAGGTTGAGCAATCGCGGACGACCATCAACCAGTGCTATGTTGTTTATTGAAAATGTGGATTGCAGCTGAGTGTATTTGAACAGTGTGTTCAGCACTACGTTTGCCACCGCATCCATTTTCAGTTTTATAACAATGCGCAAGCCGTTACGGTCGCTTTCATCGTTAATGTATGAAATGCCTTCGATTTTCTTTTCGTTTACAAGTTCGGCTATTTTTTCTATCAGGTCTTTTTTATTGATTTGATAAGGTATTTCGCTTACAACAATTACTTCCCGTCCGCTATCGGATATTTCCACATCTGTTTTTGAGCGAATTACCACGCGTCCTCTACCTGTCTGATAGGCATCCTTTATTCCCTGATAGCCGTAAATAATACCTCCTGTAGGAAAATCGGGACCTTTTACATATTGCAAAAGATCGTCAACAGTAATGTCGTTGTTGTCGAGATATGCGTAAATTGCATCTACGATTTCGGAAAGATTGTGCGGAGCCATGTTTGTAGCCATTCCAACAGCAATTCCCGATGAGCCGTTTACAAGCAGCGTAGGAATTTTCGTAGCAAGCACAACAGGTTCCTGATATTCTTCGCTATAATTAGGAACAAAATCTACTGTGTCCTTATCCAAGTCGGCAAGTATTTCTTCGGATATTTTATGTAAACGCGCTTCAGTATAACGCATTGCCGCAGCCGAATCGCCATCCATTGAACCAAAATTGCCCTGTCCGTCAACAAGCCTGTAACGCAAACTCCATTCCTGAGCCATGCGCACCAGCGCTTCATAAACAGAACTGTCGCCGTGCGGATGATATTTACCCATGACATCGCCCACGATACGGGCGCATTTCTTGAACGGTTTATTGGCATAAACGCCCATTTCTCCCATTCCAAACAAAATACGGCGATGCACAGGCTTCATTCCATCGCGTACATCGGGAAGCGCGCGTGATACAATAACAGACATCGAATAGTCGATATACGACGATTTCATTTCTTCTTCGATGTTGATTTTTGTGATTTTTTCGTTTGTTTCGTTATTTTCTATCATATATTATTTTTATTGTAACGCTGAAATCAATATGTAATCAATTCGATAAGCATTAATTATCTGATACTTAAATTCCATATAATTGCTGTCACATTACATTTATTTGAAAAACGGGCGTAAAGTTACAATTTTTTTGAGAAATTCAAAGCAATAATTTTTCAATATTTTGCAATATTTTGCAATTTGCTTTTAATTGGACGCATAAGTATGCGATTATAAGCGCTGATTAAAAAGTAAAGGCACATCAGATAAGTTTGCCTTTGCTTATCATTGTTTATTAATTTAAATTTATCACAGCGAATTTTTTATCCTTTTTTCTATTTCTACTATGTGTTGCCTGTATGTCTTATCGGTTTCGTAGAGATCTTCTACGGTTTTACATGAATGTAATACCGTGGCATGGTCTTTACCGCCTATTTCGGCGCCGATTTGTACAAGCGAATGTTTTGTCATGTTTCGCGCAAAATACATTGCAATCTGGCGTGCCTGAACAATTTCACGTTTACGCACTTTCGAATATATTGCATCTAATGATAACCCGAAATAATCACAAACAGTACGTTTGATTTTCTCTATGGAAATTTCCCGTTTTGAAGAATTTACCAAACGATCTATTATGTTCATTGCCATTTCAATTGTTATCACTTTTTTTGATTTGGTTGTGTTATATACCGATTCGGCATGCAATGATGTAAATACGCCTTCAAGTTCGCGGATATTTGTAGTTACCTTGCTTGCAATATATTCTACAATTTCATCCGACATTTCTATACCATCGTTATATATTCTCTTTTTTAATATTGCCTTGCGAGTTTCAAAGTCGGGAGCCTGCAATTCGGCTGTAAGTCCCCATTTGAACCTTGTTAAAAGCCGTTCGGTTAATCCGGATAAATCGACCGGCGATCTGTCGGATGTCAGAATTAGCTGTTTTCCCGACTGATGCAAATGATTGAATATTTGAAAAAATGCATTTTGAGTACCTTCTCTGCCTGCAAATTCATGTATATCATCTATAATAAGAACATCTATCATTTGGTAAAAATTCAGAAAATCAATCAGTTTGTTTTTGTATATCTGAGCGTCCACATATTGATTTTGAAACAGGCTTGCCGTGATATACAACACTATTTTTTCAGGAAATTTGCATTTGATTTCCAGACCGATTGCCTGTACCAAATGGGTTTTTCCCAATCCCGAACCTCCAAAAACAAACATGGGATTAAATGCTCCCTTACCCGGATTTTTGGCAATTGCCAAACCCGTAGAACGTGCAAGACGGTTGCAGTCGCTTTCTACAAAATTGTTAAATGTCTTCTCCGGATTGAGTTGCGGATCTATTTCCATTTGCTGCAATCCGGGAATAATAAACGGATTTAGCTGTGTTGCATTTTCATTAGGAAAAGGTATCGGCGGGTTTTTTACATGAATACCGGGATTTGCAGGATATGTTACAGCCGATATTTTATTTATAATCTGAACATTATATTGCAATTCGGCATTTTTACCCAAAACAGTGCGCAGGGCAAAACTCAATAAGTCTATATAGTTTGCTTCCATATATTCGTAAAAATACGGAGACGGAACAGAAATAGTAAGCATTGAACCTTGCAGGTCTGATGCAACAATAGGTTTGAACCATGTATCGTAAGTCAGGTCATTTGACAGATTGTCTTTAATGATTTTCAAGCATTTACTCCAAATATCCGTGCAACTTAAAGAATTTTTTTCCATAACTGTTTAAAGCTTTATTTTTTTTAACTTAGCTGTATATTTTTTTTAAAACCGGCAACAAAGTTCATCAAAAAAAATCTTTTCTCAAAATTTTTTCTCAAAATAAAACATCTATTTTTTTTAATTGTCTTATTTTCTGATACAAAAAAATATCAAAACATAAATATCTGTTAATCAATATAATACAACAAACAACTTTGATATATAGATTGTTACGATGTCAATTTTTTTACTTCAAAAATTTAATTTTTAAACTTTGGCGGTTCACATCATGTCCATATCAGACATGATTAATGTTTCTGCTTCATCATTATTTGCCGATAATAAGTTTTGACGTCTGTAATACTTCACGCGGGGTAATTTTGCGAGATATTCTGCTGTTCAAAAAAATGAAAATTCAAGGATAAAAGTTTGTGCAGGTTATGATAAGAAGAAATATTAATGGTATCAAAAAAAGGGTGGTGTTCTCCAAAGTATGCTAATTTAGACAAAGCCAAAATTGATGTAAAAGAAAGCGAGATTGAAAGCTTTGAAATGATTGATCAATTTCTTGGAGAAACAGCAAGTTTTACGGAA
>JAIRZQ010000094.1 GCA_031267135.1 Prevotellaceae bacterium | reverse complement strand
CGCTCTTTAATACAGGCGAAATTACAGTACCCGATGCATCTTTCGTTACAGTCCTTATGTCGGACACGCTCGAACACTTATCTGCCGTTACAAGCAGGCTGTACTTGCCTGCCTCTTTGGCATAGTAATAAATACCGGTCGCACCGGCTAACAGCGTGTCGCCCTTGAACCACTGATAACTTATATTCGTCTCCGTATAGACTGTCGTCAGCTTTAGCATGATGCCGCCCTGATTGCCGCATATTACATAGCCGCCCGATTCCGACTCTATAGCAGGCTTCGTGATGCCTGCCCCGCTGCCCTGCTTCAACTCTAATTCGTTGGACAGTGAACTGCAGCCGTTGGTCTCATAGGCCAACACTTTATATTTTCCCGAAACGGATGCTATATAACTGCTCTTGCCTGCGCCGCGAAGCACCTCAGTATCTCCCCGGTACCATACGTAAGAAGTCGTCGATGTGTAGCTGCTCGTATTGGACACGTACAGTCGTACACTGCCGCCCGTGCATAAGTCCGTTACATCATTTTCGCTCTTTAATACAGGCGAAATTACAATACCCGATGCATCTTTCGTTACAGTCCTTATGTCGGACACGCTCGAACATTTATCTACTGTTACAAGTATACTGTACTTGCCTGCCTCTTTGGCATAGTAATAAATACCGGTCGCACCGGCTAACAGCGTGTCGCCCTTGAACCACTGATAACTTATATTCGTTTCAGTATAGACTGTCGTCAGCTTTAGCATGATGCCGCCCTGATTGCCGCATATTACATAACTGCCCGATTCCGACTCTATCGCAGGCTTCGTGATGCCTGCTCCGCTGCCCTGCTTCAACTCTAATTCACCCGACAGTGAACTGCAGCCGTTGGTCTCATAGGCCAACACTTTATATTTTCCCGAAACGGATGCTATATAACTGCTCTTGCCCGTGCCGCGAAGCACCTCAGTATCCCCCCGATACCATACGTAAGAAGTCATCGATGTGTAACTGCTCGAATTGGATACGTACAGCCGTACACTGCCGCCCGTGCATAAGTCCGTTACATCATTTTCGCTCTTTAATACAGGAGAAATTACAGTACCGCCCGAACTGCTATCAGTTACTTTTATTGATGCGGAAACAGCCAAGCAGGTTGCCAGTTTAACTGTGATATGATATTCGCCTTCAGTTGTTACATTGTAATTTGCACTTGTCGCATTATTTATAATTTGTCCATCTTTATACCATTGATAAGCAACATTTGAACCATAGTCATTTTTATTATTCAATGAGAGAAATACACTACCTTCGCTTCCGCAAATAACGTTACCACCTGATACTGAAGAAATAACAGGATTTGGGAAATTAATATTAGTATCCTGATCTATTTTTATTTCAGATGAACTCGAGCAACCTGTTGTTGTACTGGTTGATGATACCTTATACATTCCGGGCGAATTTACCAATAATTGCATGCCATGTTGGGACTGTAATGCCGAATTATTTTTATACCATTGATATGATACATCCTTTCCCGGATTTTTAATTTCCAGCGTAAGCGTATTTACATTACCACAAAGAGTATAATTGCCATATAATGAAGATATGACCGGCGTTTGCGGCAAACTGTCAATATGCAGATATATAACATTTGAAGAAACTATACAATTGGGATGATCTATTGTTGAACTGTTTCCTACTATCAAACGATAATATCCCTTATTTTTTGCAGGATTAACACTGTCGATATTAAAAGTAGAAGTCAGTATGGAATTTCCCGTTTTTATTTCTTCTACAGTTGTCCATGTCCCATGAAAATCGTTTACCATGCTACGCTGCCAGCGACCAATCAAATTATTGCCAAAATCTCCAACATCAGTAAATGACGCATTAATAGAAAATTTTTCTCCCTGACACAGTTTCACCGTATCTTTTGAAATATCAGTAATAACCTGAGGAACGCAAAAACGCACTTCAATATCATCCATTGCAAAGTCGTTACCACCGGCGCCCTGTCCATTATTATATACTTTAAGAATCAGAGAGCCGTATCCCTGCGGATTAAACATGAAACCGTAATTACGCCATTTCACCTTACCATTCGGATCGCGGGGAATATTCGAAGTAACATAGGTTTCTACAACATTTCCTTTATCGTCCGACAGTTCGAATTTTAACACAGGGTCGTCCGTAGCGCTGTTTCCTGCCGGTATAACGTTGGTTGCCCAAGCAGAAAAGTATAGTTTGTTAATATTGTCGCACAAACCGGTAATACGGGTCTCGTAAATCTTCCTTGCATCTGCGGATGCATCTGCTAAAAACATGTATCCGCGATTTTTATCATCAGGATTGGTATGGTCGCTGAAATCGGTCTGCCATGCACGCGAAGAATTAGGATCTATATGTTTTACAAGCGCATATTCATTTGAATTTAATTCATCCGTCTGTTTAAACTTGTAATCCGTCACTCCGACAGGCAAAGCATTGAGGCAGATTCTGCCATCGGAAACACTGTTTCCTCCAAAATCTTCACGGAACAGCAACTGTCCATCAACAGCACAGCCGACAGGATTGACAAGTCCGCAATTATCACTCAGCACTACCTTTGATTCGATTCGACCAAGCGTCTTTCCTCTGTATCTGGCTTCCGCGTAGAAAGATTGTGATGGAGAAGCGTTTTTAGTAATGATAATATCGTTTCTCGCCGTATTATCAATGAGCGTGTTATTGCTGTCGTACCAGAAATATTCAACGCCTGTTATCGGATGCATGCCTATACTGAATTTTGCATTTTCGCAAGCCGTATATTTTTTCGACAGGGATTTTGATACAACAAAATATATTTTTGCTTTGACAGTGTCTGTTTCGCAGGTAACCGAATACTCCACACTGTCAATCCCAAAGCCTTTATCGGCTTTATATGTAAATGTCTTGTCGGAATTTATTACAAGACTTCCGTAATGCAAACCGGAACCTGCAACAGTATCAATAGATACTTGATTTTTGCTGCATGTAAAAATATCATTAGCCAGCGCATCAAAACTTATGGAATTATTATGTATAACCGATACGGTATCGTTAACCGCATGTACTGACATCGTTTTTCTTACTGTAACCGTATCGGTGACAGCTGAGCAGCCGGCGGTTGAAGTAAATGTAAACCGCGCTTTGCCTTCCGAAACTCCGGTTACTACGCCGCTGTTACTGACAGTTGCAATGGCAGTATTACTGCTTTTCCACGTTCCGCCAGAAGTCGGGGAAAGTGTGGTAGTCGTTCCCGTAGTGATTTCGGTTGATCCGGTAATGGAAGCGACCGGCGTATCAATATTGACACTCGCGCTAATGGACTGTTCCGTTCCTGACATGTCTCTTACAACCATCTTGATTTGATGAATACCGGATGCCAGCGTGGTATCCCATTCCATCTTATCGGTTGCCGCATTTGCCAGGCTGTCATCTATATACCATTTCAGAAATCCCGACGAGCTGTGTGCATTCCGTATTGTTGCTTTCAAGGCGATTTTTTCCGAACAAACCGCTTTCCCAAGTATGTCACGGTAATCCGTACCGTTAACCGAAAAGCTCATATCCAAATCACGCATGGAAGAACCGCCGAGATAGTAGTAAGATTCGGATGGTCCCAGCCCGGCTATCAGCACCGTCAATCCTTCCTGATTGCTGAATGTATATGGAACGTTTTTGGATAAGTAATATAGAGTAAAAGCATATCCCGACTGGGTTATCCAAGAATCGGGAACAGTCGTCGTTTCGCCATCTATCGTTACCGTCGTATTTTGACATGTATTCGCCGGAGTAACAATGAGGGCATAGTGCTGGTCTATTTTACTGACGGCTCCAAAAAACGAAGAGATAGTAATAGAAGCCATGCTTTGTTCTATCGGCGGAATCCATACTTCTGCCGGTCCTCCTACTAGATCGTCCTTATCATACGGATCGCCGTATGAAAGCAGAAAAGAGCATACGCCAACCGGTTTGTTGGAAGAAATAAAGCATCCCGACATAGAAACCAATAAAGTCGCAAATTCTCCTTTGTTCAATGTAGCCTTGCTGCCCTCCCGCAGTTGCCCGCCGATGTGAGTAAATGATGTTCCATCCTGCGACGCTATCACTCGAACCAGCAACGGGTATTGCGCAGACACTCCAATATCAGGCACAAGAAATCGCGTTCCCCATGAATTTACAGGCGGTATCTGCTGAAAGAGGTTGTCTGAATTTGCATGAGCGCTATTTGGTATCATGGCTGTTTTACAGGCTGCAAAATAAGCTATAGGCTTATCGGATGTGATATGTGCTCCCGTCATATCCGAAGTGCCAACTACATACCATACATCTCCCCTGTTCAATTTTTTGGAAAAAATATTGCCTTTTAAGTTATAGCTGACTGACGTATTATCTTCCGGTGCAACAAATACCATGGCGTCTGATGTGGAGTTATATGAAATATGAAAATACTCTTTCCCCAAAACATTTGTCGGCAACACATTGGTGGCGTCACTGGATACGGTCATACAGTTTAATGCATACACGGTTACAGGTTTATCGGATGTGATATGCAAAGATTTTTTTGACAGTATCGAACTGTTATCCAGGTAAACAGCATTTTTTTCAGCATTATTTAAAGACAATGTATAAACCGTATTTTCAGGAATATCTATTGTTCTACTTGCGCCCGGCAGTCCGGTAAATGTAAAGGTAACCTTTGTAGCCGTGCCGGCTACTATTCTTACCTGCAAGTCTACCATATCTGCCGAATTAACAGAGTTTTGTCCGAAGGACAGCCAAAAGTCTGTTCCCAATGTGGTTTGTGCGTATGATTTGCTATCTGTAAACAAAATACACGCAATAGCGATTAAATATAAAATATATTTTTTCATTCTAATTTTTTCTAAAAGTTTAAATAAAATGATTATATTTCTTCTCAAAAGAAGAAAATATAATACAATGGTTCATTAACTATAAATGTGGATATTATAAATTCATATTACAAGATTTATTATTCTCCACCGGTTTTTATTATTGAGTTTATTTTTTGGGTATTGCTAATTAAGTATTGTTTTTGATATTTTGTGGGAATAGTGCATCCTAAAAATCAAATGCTTACAATTACATATTGCATAAAATCTATACATAATTAGCAATGCTATTTTTTAATGGATATTCGTAATAATATATAAAAAAGCATATCAAACACAGACTTACAAAATTGTATACAACATTAAAGATACTTTCTTTAACATGTTATGTATGTCTTGATTATAAATGCCGATGCGCATTTTATTTTTTAATTCAATATTTTATATTCAAATTTCATAATCTCTAATTTCAGTAAATTACTCATTTTCCAGTAAAATTAAAATTTATCTACTAAAAATTCATTATATATCAACTATTTTAATAATGACAATTATTATTTATCAAATAATAATCTCAAACATAGAATTATAAATTCACTACAAAATACAATAAAAATAATTTAATGCCTTTTATTTAAAAAACCCTTTGTCTTTGCAATTATAACTTATTCGTCTAAATTAAGACATATATGCACGTATTTAACGTCAAATAATACAATATTATAAGACAAAGAAGAATTATTTACACAAAAAACGTTTTCTTATTGAAGCGCCTGTTTGGAACGAAGA
This sequence comes from Prevotellaceae bacterium, assembly GCA_031267135.1. Classification (GTDB taxonomy): domain Bacteria; phylum Bacteroidota; class Bacteroidia; order Bacteroidales; family UBA932; genus JAIRKV01. The sequence continues at coordinate 3,886 of JAIRZQ010000094.1, read as the reverse complement.
GCGCCGGGAGTATCGCCAAACATTTTCCTGCAAAAATTATTCATGTGCGCAGGAGACGAAAATCCAAAATCATACGATAACTGCGTAAATGTTTTACGACTGCAGGTAATTTCGTGGAAAAGACGCTTGGATTTTTCTTCGCACAGCCATCTGTATGCAGATATGCCGAAAACACGATGAAAACGTTTCTTAAAGCCCGACAAACTGTAATTCATCTCTCTGGCAATGTCTGTTACGCTATGCATTTTTTCGCATATCCGATAAACCGTCTTTGAAAATGCTATATCGCTTGTCAATATCGGACTGAAAAAAACATAAAGTTCTTCTCTGTTGTAAAATTCGCCAAAATAATACAGAAGCTCTTTCTGTTTCATCTGGAAAAATTCAGCGCTGTTTATACCATTAGATATACACTGCTTCAGCAGTTTCAAATAATCGGCAATTATTCTGTTAGTTTTCAAAGAAATAACAGGATTTTTGCCCTGTGATGCCGTATCGTCTTTTCCTACAAGAGATTCCAGCGGGAAATTATTGCAAAAATTCAAATCTACCGTCAAATGAATGACAAGTATCTGAATATTGCTTTTTACATCTATTATACATTTATGATGCGGCGGCACCAAAACCACACGCCCGTTTTCCAAATGAACATCAAACTGTTTTGCACTGTAAAATGAACATGAACCTTTCTGTATAAAAAAAAGTCGTATTTGGGGCGATTCGGAAATATTTATTGCGCCGCGCTTATTGCGTTCTATAGTTTCTACATAAACCGCATTGGGTTCTGATTTATTCGTTTGCTTAACTTGTTTTTCCTGATCTTTCATAATTTTTTCCTCTTTAATTTATTTATTATTTAAACTCAATATATATCCTACTCTCAAAAAACTTGCAAATTATTCACATTTTTATCAAATATCCATTATACAAAAAATCCATTATTTAACAATATTCTATAAATGACTTAATTATAAACATTTTTACTATTAATTTTTACCTATATAACCTCAAAATATATCGGTTTATCAAATAATAAACCATGCATTTCAGAATTAGCCTGTAATATTCTTATATTCAATTTTCGGGTTTGATTTTACATTTAGCATTACGACAGTCAACAATATTGAACAAAACCTCTGTTGTTTGTCAAATAATTACTGTTTATGCTACCGCAAAACTTATTATCTGTCAACATCTGCATGAATTTTAAAGATAAAGCGCACGTGCTTCAGTGCATTTTACAGATAAATTTTTTCAGAAAAAGTACAGAAGAAACAGTTTTACATACTATCCGGATAAACTCTGCAAACTTTCAAAAAACATACATTTAGACTAATACAAAGGTAAGACGTTTTTTATGAAGCAATATAACAAAAACTGTTAAAAAATACTTTTTTTACTGATTAAAATATTAATATTTTGATTTGCAGGTAATTACAATCGGATATTTTCTTTACTAACTTATTTATTTCTTATACATTGACTTATTTATTCTCAAAATCATTGCTCTTTATTTGTGGCTAATTATATAATTTATGAAAAGCATTCACACAATGATATGCGTAACATACTGATTTATGCAAGTTTATGTTATAATTTACATTAAAAGATTTAATTCGCAATCAATCGCAAATAAATTATATAAAAAATAAAAATGTACCGAAGATGCTGTTATTACAACACTTTCGGTACATTAAACATCAACGGATATAGTTGTTTTAACAAAGAACTACTGTTGGCAAAATCAATAGTATAACATATTAAATCACAATAAAATGAAAATAGTCATCATTATGTTGATTTTATTATTTCATATTTTTTATTCAAAAAATCTCGGTGATTTCGAGTATATTTTCTGTGGACGATGCAAACGTATTCCTAACATTACTTCATGAGTATTATTAGCATATTTGCCTATCTGTCCTATATTATAATCAAATGAATAGCCAATACGTAAAAAGTCCATCAAATCAATGCCTGCCATTACAACTACCGATTCCGAATCAAGTTTTTCGTCCATGCGATAACTTGCTCCTATCCACGCTTTGTTACGATAATGCAGCAACATATTCCCTTCAATATGTGTTGATTTTTTATTGTTCTGCGCAAAAAGCGCAGGCTCCAAATCAAAATCAACTCCCAGTACAAGCTTATATTTGACATATCCGTAAAAATGGCGTATCATAGCCGAACCCGGCTGTTTATCACGTTTTCTGGTCAAATGCGTTACCGATACTCCCGCAGTAAAATTTTCCATGTTATATTCCATACCAAAATCAAAATCAGCAACAATTTTGTCTTCTACATAATTGGGCAAATTAGAATCGGGTTCTTCTAACTGCTTTTTGACCCAGTCTATGTTTTTATTTAATATTCCGGCATTTAATCCTAATGAAAGATATGAATTTTGGGTTAAGTACAAGTGATAGGCATACGATATTTTCAGAAGCGAGTTATGCTCCAAATCGCCTAACTTGTCTTTCACTATTATTAATCCTATACCCGATTTCAAATTTGGAGAATATGCATGTCCTGTCAAATACATCGTTTGCGGTCCGCCGTTAAATCCTTGCCACTGGTCGCGCAAGTGTCCATAGATATTTATATAACGGGATGCTCCGGTAGATGCGGGATTATACGTTATGCGATCAAACATGTGCTGACTTGACTGTATATCGGTTTGTCCAAATGTTATTACCGGTAATATTAATATCAAAATCATTATTATTTTAATCTGTATTATTTTATTCATTGTATATTGCTTGACTGAAAATTATATTATTTATTTTAAACTATTATATTTGAATTTTTATGCAGTATATTTATTTACAATTACATAACATGTGATTCAATATCAATACTTAACATACACCGAACGTTTAAATTCCCGGCGCGTGCCATCGGATTGAGTTACATAAACCACGTAAAAATATGTACCGGCCGCTACGAGAGTTCCCTTGTATCTGCCATCCCAGCCGGTGTTGCCTCTATATAGCTGAGAACCCCAGCGATTGAATACCAGAACATCGTAACCTTTCAACAATCTGTTATTTTTGTCTTCATTCGGAGTTATCATATTCGGCAAACTGTAATCAATCATAAACGAATCTTTTGCCGTTAATAAACATCCGTATTCATTCTCTACCTGCACTTCGACTTCATTCACTACCTGATCATTGAATGAGTATATTTCTATCCAGTTATTACTTTGCTTTTTTATTTCATTGGAATATTTGAAGATATATTCATTTGCAGATGCGCCTTCTAATATTGCTGTCAGTGTTATGGGAGTTCCTAAAACTATTCTGTTTCCGTCGTCAGGACTGTGACTTAATGTAAGTCTGCCTTTAGGAAATACAACAACTTCTACATCCATCGTTACATAAGATGGACAGAAGTCTGTGTCTAATGTAAAGGTATAAGTTACAGTTACTGGAATATCATAGGTATTTGTTAATACTTCGTTAATTCCACCTGTTCCAGAGTTGTAAGGTTCGTCTATTCCCGGAACAGAATATCTAACCCACGAAAACTGCACCGAAGCAATATTGGATTCAGGAATATACGTAAATGTCTCTCCCGAACATATTGTATCTTTTAATTTGCCTGTTAACCGCAAATTCTGGTAAACTGTCAAGTTCAATGCATCTTCGTCTGCTTCCTGAGGATCGCCTACCCAGTTCCTGTCATCTCTCCAATTGCCGTAATGAGTATCCGGATTGGCGTCATTCTGGTCGCACGATATAATCTCTGCTTTCAATGTGCCGCTCTGTTCACTGTTGCCCGTATTCTCAGGCAAGTAGATTACCATCGTCGTATCAGAATCGCCCGGAATGGAATCTATAAGCACTGCCGGTACCGACGGCAAACTGCCTTCGCTGTTAAA
>JAIRZQ010000057.1 GCA_031267135.1 Prevotellaceae bacterium | reverse complement strand
AATACCTCGCTGTCTTAAATAAATGTTTTACTGTCCTAAATAAATGCCTCGCCGTCTTAAATAAATGTTTTACTGTCCTAAGTAAATGCTTCGCTGTCCTGAATAAATGTTTTACTGTCCTAAATAAACGCTTCGCTGTCCTGAATAAATGCTTTACTGTCTTAAGTAAATGCTTCGCTGTCCTAAATAAACGTTTTACTGTCTTAAGTAAATACTTCACTGTCCTAAATAAATGCTTTACTGTCCTTCGCAAAAATTTTGCCATTCATTTAAAATTCTCTGTCCGATAATTTACATTATAGGACAAAAAATGTGTATGATTATCAGTAATATAGATGTTTTTTCATATAATTGTCAAAAAAATTGTTTTTGCTTATAATAAAATATGGATATAATTTTGTATGTCCTATAATGTAAATTATAAGACAAAAAAAATTCAAGAAGTGTTAAAAAATGATGAAAAAATGGCAGTTGTAAATTAAAATTATTTTGCATCAGCGACTGTTTATGAATTTAAAAAACTAATTTTGCGGTATAAAAAACGATATTAATTTCTAATTGAAAATGACTTATTCGGAAACAATAAATTATCTTTTCAGCAGCTTGCCGATGTTTCATCGAATTGGCGCTGCTGCTTACAAGGCAAGTCTGGATACAACATTAAAATTGGATGAAATATTCAATCATCCGCATAAAAAATTCAGGTCAATTCACGTTGCCGGAACAAACGGCAAAGGTTCCGTATCGCATATTACTGCTTCGATTTTGCAAAGCGCAGGCTACAAAGTCGGGCTTTACACGTCGCCTCATTTAACAGACTTTCGCGAGCGGATAAAAATCAACGGAAAAGAAATTTCGGAAAACGAAGTTGTGCATTTTGTTGAAAAATACAAATCTGTTTTCGATGAACTCCATCCATCGTTTTTTGAGATGACAGTTGCTTTGGCTTTTGATTATTTTGCCCGCCGGCAGGTTGATGTCGCCGTTGTTGAAGTCGGACTTGGCGGACGCCTGGATTCTACAAATATAATTTCTCCGCTGTTGAGCATAATAACAAATATAGGTTTCGACCATACTGAATTTTTAGGAAAAACGATTACCGAAATTGCAGGCGAAAAAGCCGGAATTATTAAGCATCAAACGCCGGTCATTATTGGAGAATGGGATAATGAATCGTCAATCGTGTTTTTGCAAAAAGCAATGTGCGAAAACGCCGGCATTGTTTTTGCTTCGCAATGCGCAAAAGTCAATAATGTAAAGCAATACGATACATGTCAGGAATTTGAAATATCAGCATTGAACGCTGATTTTAAGGATTTCGACAATAAAAGGATAAAACTTGATTTGCTTGGAAATTATCAACATAAAAATATCATCACAGCGCTTGTTGCCATTTCGGTTTTGCGAAAAAATAATCTTTTAAAAATCAATAATAATGCAATATTTGCAGGATTTGCAAATGCAGCAAAACAGACAGGCTTGCGTGGACGATGGCAGATTCTTTCTAAAAATCCTCTTACAATTTGCGATACCGGACATAATGCTCACGGCTTGAATTTAAGCATGGCTCAGCTGAAATCGGTTAAGCGAAATAAACTGTTTTTCGTTTTCGGAATAGTCGGCGATAAGGATTTGGGTTCTGTTTTGCCATTTTTGCCGCAAGATGCATTTTACATTTTCACCAATGCTGATATTCCGCGTGCAATGCCGGCAGTCGATTTGGCGCGGCAATGCATTGCTGCGAGCCTGCAAGGCAAAACAATTTCTAATGTAAAAGATGCATTGTCGTATGCACGGAAATCAGCGCAAAAGGACGATGTGATTTTTATCGGCGGCAGCACTTATGTTGTTGCTGAAATTATAGATTTTTTAATGTGAAAATTAGAAATCCTGCTACTTATGTAGTTGCTCCTTAAAAAGTATATTTTTCAGAGAAAAAGGATAATAAAGATATTTTTCCTGTTAATTTGTCTTGACACAAAAGTAACCAAAAGGTCAAGAGCAGCCGACGCTATACGCCAACTCCGATTTACGACTGTAACTTGTGGGAACGCCGCCTGCTCAACGTGCTATTAATTTTTCTGCATGTTGATCTGTTGAAAAATATACCTGAATACAAGAACAAAATTTGATTAGCAAATAAAAACGGCATAGACTTCGCAGGCGGGGAACCCGCTCGGCGCAGACGGCGTTAAAACGGAATTCCGTCAAGTGTAGCGAGACATTAATTCCGTTAGCCGTTGAGCCGTTAGCGGGTCGCCGAGAAGTATAAGCCTTGACTTTTGGGTTACTTTTGCGTCAAGGCAAAAGTAACAGAAAAACATTATTTATTTTGCAAGGTTTTATGTCTGTATTGATTAAAACCCTGCAATTTTTTCATATGATTTTCATTCATAATTATTTATTAATAAATGTTTTATGACCTTTTAAGGAGCAACTATGTATTCAATTATATGTTTGGGACAATATTAAAAATAAAAACCTCACAGAGACGAAAACTCTGTGAGGTTTTTATATGAGGCATAAAAATCGTTATATTGTATGAATTTTTTAATATTTTACTTTTTATGTTTTCCGATTTGAATATGCCTCATCGCATTAATAATTTTTTTGGCAGAAAAATTATTTTTTACTGTTTTTATTCCCTTATTGCCAAATCATCCATACAGAAATATGAAGGAGTATAGCCCCCCGGATCTGAAGTTGTCATGCTGAATTGCAACTTTTGAACTGCTCCGAGCGGCTTCAAATCAACTCTTGTCCATTCGGTTACAACTCCGACTGCACCGGCTGTGCGAAAATCTGCAAGATAAAACTCAACCGTTCCTTTTTCTGTTCCGTTATTGTCAAAGCCTGTAATAGTCAGCTTAAACCAGTCCCGGTCGGCATATGTAAATTGCTTTCCCATTCCGCCGTTTAACATCTCAAGCGCTGCATAAGTAGAATTTGTAACATAAAAATGATCGAAAACTTTGTTTGTACTGTCCGAAACATAAAATCCAACTTCGTAATCAGGTACCATACCATCATAAAATACAGCAAATTTGCTTCCCGAATGTCCGCTTGTGTGATAAACGCTTGCATCGTTTGTATATCCTGCCGTTGTCATATCGTGATTGTTTGATATTTCACATCCCCACCAAAAATATGGCATAGTATAACTTTTAAATGTAATTCCTGCTTCGGAATATGCTTCCCATATATTAAAATGACCATATATCATGTCATCTTCACCTATTAATGTTCCTTCGCGCAAAATTCCATCGCTGTTGAGGCTTGCATTTTCAAAATCAATAATGGTTGCCGGAACAACTTTAACGGTTACGGTTTTTGTACCCACGCCTTTTTCATTGATAGCGGAAAAAGTAACGATGTGATCGCCGATTACATTGCTTGTGAATTTAAAAACAGTATCTGTTGATGTTTGCGCTACGCCATCTACAGCCCAGATGTAAGTGGCAGAAGTCAAGCGTGGATTTACAACGCCTGCAAGTTCGAGTTCATCCTGCTGTACAACTTCAAATGTTCCTGTTTTGCTTACAATTGAAACATCAAATACTTCAGGCGAAGGTGGTACAACATCATCATCGGAACAACTTACCGTTGCAAATCCGACAGTTGCTGCGGCGCATAAAAGCGCCAAAAATTTATTCATTTTCATCTTAATTAAATTTTAATTTTGTTAAACATGTTTTTATTTAATGTAAATCTCAATTTCGGTGCGGCGATTTTTTGATCGCCCTTCTGTTGTTTTGTTTGTTGCAACGGAGCGTTCTTCTCCGTAGGCAACAACTTCAATCACTGCATTTACGCCTTTTTCCTGCAGGTGTTTTTTTACTGCTTCGGCACGGCGTTGTGAAAGTTGCTGATTGTATGAAATGCTTCCGCTTGAATCGGTATGTCCTGATAGCTTTACGGTTACATTTGAGTATTTTTTCAAAATATCGGCTACTTTATCTATTTGCATTTTTGCTTCATCTTTCAACTTATCGCTATCTATTTCAAAAAGTACGTCATCGAATGTTTCCTTAATTATTTTCTGTTCATCAACTGTCGGTTTTTCCGATTTGGGTTTTTCGCTGAGTTGCTGTTCGAGATTAGCGATTTTTTGTTTTGCAGCAGACAAATCGTCCGAAAGTTTTTTAACATTGTCATTATGCTCCTGTTTGGCAGCGGCTATTTGATTTTCGTATGTCGAATAATCGCATTTTTCCTGACGTTTGAAAGTTTTTGTTTTACCTAATTTAATATTCAATCCTATTGTTGCCGTTAATCCGCCTTCGAGCATTTGTCCTCCGTGTACCCCATCGAAACGCTGATTTGCAAACATGCCTCCCAGTTCAAAATCCAAATCAAATGTTTTCGACAAGCGAAAACGGTTTATAATTCCCGTATTTACCGTAAATTCTCCTTCGTGTATTCCGCCGTTTTCACCGTATCCGAAACGAAAGACATATCCTGCACCCAAATACGGTATTAACTGATAAAAGCGATTTTCTTTATATTTGAATATGCTTACAAGCAAATCGAGATGAGAATTTAAATAATTAAATTTTTCTTTGTAATATCCGGATTCGTCCATTGTACCGTAAGCGTGATTACGCGCAATATCGGTAACTGTAAATTGCGTTGAATAAGGATTTAAAAAACCTTTCATTCCAGCAAGGTCAAACTGCGCACGAAATCCTATCGTTGGAGTAAACCACTTGCCTATAGCTAATTTTCCGACATACGAAACGCGTTTGTCAAGGCTTCCGTGTTTATCAAATTCGCCAAAATAAATATTGGCTCCGCCGCCAATGGATACAAACCAGTTTTGCGTTATTTTCGGAACCAGATAAGGTTCTTGAGTTCCCGATATGCTGTCTGTTTGTGCAACAACTGTTGTAACTGCTGTTATAATGAATATTGATAATAATATTTTTTTCATTTGATACTGTTTTAATAATTTAACTGTTAGTTTATTCATAATTTTCGGGAAGATATATTCCTGCTGCAAAGCGCGTATATCCGATATAATCTTCCACATGCTTTATTGCATTTGCTCCCGGCGCTGCGCCTTTTTCAAATTTAATGACTGTTATGGCGTTTTCCGACATGTACGCGCCATAAGAACCTATGGTCGAAACATAAACATTTCCCGTTTTCGGGCTTATGGCAACACCGCCGTAGTTTATTGTGTAAGGCAGGAATGGAGCTACATTTGCAATAAGGCTTGTCTTATTTTGCGAAAATATGTGCATATAAATATTTATCGGAGATGTTGTTGACGAATAAAAATATATTGTATCGCCTTTGGCGGATATTGTCTGATTTGCAGACATCCATCCCGCTCCCGAAGCAACAGTTCCTGTGGACAGTGTACTCGTTGCCATAATCGAATAGTCGTTTGCATTCAGTTTTTGAATTTCGTTTGCAAACGCAACATAAATGTTGCCATCGCCCGAATGGGCAATAGATCTTATGGCTGCGCCGAATTGTATTTGTGCTGAAATGGTATCTTTTCCCTGTTCAAAAACTTTTACATAATTGTTATTTACTGCAAATAATTTTCCTTTTGATGCGTGCATCCTCATCATTGAAACCGTTCCGTTTTTGATTTTTGTTACGGCTTTGGTTGCTGTATTGAACGAATAAATTCCGTCCTGTGCGGCAAGGAATATTTCATTGCTCAAAGCGGCAATATTGTCGCACGGACCAAGATTTGCAGCATTTAAATCTTCAGTATAATCGGCAAGTTCATGCATTGTTTCCAAATCCAGAACAACCACCCGGCGCAAGTGTGCAGCATCGGTGGCTTTTGATACAATATAAACTTTTCCGTTGCCTATAAACATGTGCTGCGAGGTTATGCCAAAGTCGCTGCCGTTTATTTCCATACCTACGCTTGCAGTAATATCGCCGTCTTCGTCGATGTGATTCAGCGAACCGACTTCAGTTGATATGGAACCTTCGTTCAAAATAAATACTCCGTTTGCGTATTTTCCTCGTACCTTTATCTTTTCCGTGGCAATGCTTGTTCCATATTCACCGGTTGCCGAAAATGTAACTGTGTATTCGTCCGGCAAAGGATTTGAGAAATTCAAAACAGTATCGGAGGAAGACTGTACTACTCCATCAACAGTCCAGGTGTAAACAGTGCCGGCAGGAATATCCGTAGCATTGACAACGCCGACAAGAGTCAGTGTTTTTCCCTGTATAACTTCAAAAGAGCCTGTAAGGCTTTTGATTGAGACTTCCATCGACGGTACCGGCGGCGTTGGCGGCAATCCGATGGTTTTGTCATCATCACAACTTACAAATGCGAAAGTTGCCATGGCGCATGAAAGCGCTAATATTTTTCTTATTTTCATCACATTAATTTTTAAAATTTTAATTAATACTTATGTTATCTATATTATGCATATATTATTTTTTCTTTATCGTTTAAATTTTGGCATTATTTCAACAAGAAACCCGAAATTGCGTCCTGCCATCGGATGCGACAAAACCGATTCGTATTCTTCGTCGAAAATATTATTGACAAGCATTTTAAATGACAGATTTGCCCACGAAAGCTTAACATGCTTTTCGAGTGAAACATCATTCATAAAATACGCTCCAAGGTTTCCGATTTTTGTGTTTTTCTCATTATTAGAAGTGGTAAAACGCTCGCTGTAATAAATCCATTTATATGTAAACATCCATGTTTTCCACGAAAGTTTTGCATTTACGGCTGCCGAAAATTCGGGAATATAAACAAGCTGTTTTCCTATTGATTCGTCTGCCCAATTTACAGGATTATCATGATTTATTGAGCGCGTCCATGCAAAATTTCCATCGCTCGAAAGTTTCCAGTCTTTATCGAAATCAATATTGTTTTTTAATTTAATTTCAATGCCGTAGCTGTTCACCTTTTTTACATTCGACGGCGACCAGAAACCTTTGAAGTTAGGCAACCATACTATCCAGTTTTTTATATTTGAATTAAACGCCGTTATTTCACCGTTTAAACTTGCTTTTTTGTTTGACACTGCAAATTCGATGCCTCCATCATACGTATATCCTGTTTCGCTGTCGAGCGAATCGTTGCCGCCGGGCACGAAATATAAATCATTGAGCGTGGGAAATCGATAATTTCGAGCAATGGATGCTTTTGCCGTTACGTTTCCCTTTTTTGAAATGATATAATTGACAAATGCAGCAGGAATTACCGGCGTATTTCTGCTGCCGTAAAATTCTTCCCGCAGATTTATTGCAAAGCCCAGTCTCTCGACAGGACGATATTTTGCCGAAGCAAAGGTTGAAAGTTCAAAACGCGATTTTATATATCCTATGACAGATTCACTGCCCGGATTTAATGTTGCATTGTCTTTTGTACTTACCGAATTTTGATGCGCGGTGATATTTGCCGCAAACATCCATTTCTTGCCCAAATAATATTCAATATCGAATTTTGAGAAAGCTGTATTGACATAACTTTGCGAATGTATCATTTCCAGCAGTTTGCCTGTTCCATCGTCTCCCGAATATATGTAAGACAAATCGGTATATGTGTATCCTGCTTTTGTCATCAGTTTTACATTTGTAAAAAACCTATCCCAATACAAAACCGTTCGCAATGTCTGTTCGCTTTGCCGGCTGCGGCTGTTGCTTTCGCTGCGATAATCAACATTAAGCGCTGGCATGCCGCGTTTTGATTTCATATACCATGTCGACAGTCCGAAATGAGAATTTTTACTTGCGGTAAAATAAAACTCCTGTAATGCGTGAAAGTCTCTGTAGTCGCCATTTTTATTACGCTCGACAGGATATTCAAATCCTGTGATATTATCATTTTCGTCTTTTACAAATTCTTTTTTACTGTAATTTTTATACTTAAAATCGTTGTCGGAATCGGCATATACGACGCGAGTCGAAGATTGAAAATTTTTATTTTTATAATTCAATTTCAAAAAACTGTCGTATGTATCAAAACTGCCGATACCTTGAATATATTGAACGCTAAAACCTTCACTTTCGCCCGGTTTTGTATTTACTGTAATTGCTCCTCCCAGCCCGCCGCCAGTAATACTTACCGAACTTGCTCCGTGATACAAACTTGCATCATCAATAAAATATGATGGAATTAACGAAAAATCAACCATTCCGAGCATTGGAGAATTCAGTTTCATCCCATTCCACATAACTTGCGTATGAGATGGAGCGGTGCCGCGAAACGAAGCAGTAGCTAACGTTGCGCGACCGTATGATTTGATAAAAATAACGGTATTTTGCGAAAGCACATCAGCCATGGATGTCGAAATATTTTCGCGTAAGGCAACAGTATCAAGTTTTGTTTGCTGAACGCCAATATCTTTCATGATACGTTGTGCGGTTATGGTAGCAGAATCAATATCCAAATACCATGCAGGTTTGTCATGCTCGTTGTCGATTTGCGAAAAACCGGCATTGACACAAAATATTAAAACCGATATAACTACTACAACTTTTTTCATTTTTGCTATTGCCTGTAAAGTATTTTATAAGTTTTCGTCTTTTATACTGAAAATTTCAGTCGAAGATTCGCCTGTGCCATTCAATCCGTTGTGGTTTAACGCGTTTTGTATTTTTATGAAATCAATATGCGGCATGTTTGCCGGAGAACCGTCGGATTTGACTGCGTTGCTTATTTTGAAGAAATTTTTGGTTCCTTCGTTTGGCTGCATATCGCTGCCGTAATTGTCGGCATAACCCCAATCGTAGTTTCCTGTTCGATAAATATTGTCGCTGTCGAGATAAGATTTTGATTTTAGCCGCGTACCTTCGAGCGTGTACGTTTCGGCGTCAATCCAAAGCGGATAATAATAATCTTGCATATGATAAGAATTAATTTCTATATAACCGCTGTTGCCTTTGTTGTCTGTCCATTGTACATTTTCGCGCGGATTTTGCGGTTTGTAATAAGTTACCGAATAATCCGAAACAGTTTCGGGCTTGCCGTATTCGCTGCCTTTGAGTTCATACCAGACATCATCCGGGAGGCTGTTTTTGTTTACATCCTGCATTACCCATACAACGGCAGGTTCGGAACTGTTGTCAAACTGATTTCCCAAAACAGAAAAATCGTAGCCGTTGAAACTTCCTTTATTTTCGATGCTGTGGTCGAAACCGACAACCAAATATCCGCCGAAAGCGCCAAGCGGTACATATTGAGAATCTTTTAACCGCTTTTCGGCATATTCTGCCGCAGCGGTTGCGGTAGTTATATTTTCATCAAATCCCGAAGTCGTTTCATTTATAAACTGTCCGGGCGCAGGCTTATATTCATAAACCTTATTACAGAAAGGAGAATAATCCTCTGATGGCTTAACTATTGTTTCGTCTTTGCTGCACGAAGCAAGCAAAAAACAAAAAAGAGCAAGTAATTTTAAGATATTTTTCATGATATTTTTCATTTATTTATTATTTAAATTTGAAGCAAAAATTTGAAGGGCAAACGCCTGCATCTATTGTGTCGATACAAACGTATTGCGCCGTATATCTGTAAACTTTTCCGTTTTGCACATAGTCTATAGCATCCGCCAGATATATTTCCGAAGTTTCGGGCGAAACGGCTAATCCGTAATACATTGTGCCTTTGTACGGAATGATTGGCGTATCAGGAAGTTCGGTTGCATTTATACCTATTTTCCAAATCGACTGATTTATAAAATAAAGAGTATCAAGCGAACTATTTATGCACAGTTTAGCCGGCGAATCATTTAATGCGAAATCGAATTTTTTTTCGATTTGGAAACCGGAAGTGTTGATGCAAAACAGTGATGGTATTTCGTGTCCGTATGGGTTTCCCTGATATCCGCCATCTGTCAATACCCAAAGTTTATTATTTTTGTCGATTGCTATCGAATTTGGCTGTATTCCGACTGTTATCGAGTCAACGATTTTATCGGTTTCGCTGTCGATTACAAGAATTTTATTATCGAACGACCAGCAGTTTGTAAAGACGTATTTTCCCGACTGTACCATTTGTTCTGTTGTTTTATGTCCTGTAACAGGTATTGAACCCGATATTTTCCCTGTTTTCGGATTCAGAATATAAATTGTGGAACTGTACAAATCGGTAACGTATGCCTTGTCATCGTTAATAAAATGCATGTAGCGCGGCGAAGTAAAACCTGTTATGATGTCGATAATTTTGAACGTGTTTATGTCAACCGTAAAAATCACACCCGAATTATTTACTACAATATAACCCTTTCCGTTATGAATCGTCATCGACTGTGCAACATCGCCGAGCTTAATGCCGTTGGAACGAACAAAAACTTCCGTTTCAACATTTTTTTTATTAATATCATAATATGACAGCGAAGCATTTCCATACATGAAATTACCTTCGTTGACAATGAAAAGCCCATCGCTGTCGGAATAGTTAAAATCAAATTCATCTTTTGCGCCGTAATCCATACATGAGATTACAACGACCGACATCACTATGGCTGATATGTAATTCGATATTTTTTTCACATTTTGTATTTTAATCAATTTATGCTTGTGCAAATTAATTTTTACGTCAACGTGAACCAAAATTTAAAAAAGGCAGAAACTTTAATCTGACTTAGTCACTCATTCACCGTAAGCGTAAAATCTGTTTTGTAATGGCAGGTCTTCTGACTTGTTCCTGTTTTTGACGCCTTCCCAATTTATTCAAATCAGTGGCAGAAGAGTGTCAAAACATTTTGCTCAACATGCGAGCGGAACTTACAGCAGCGGGAACTGTTCGGGCTTCTCACCCGATTCCCATTTAATTCCGTTTTGCCGCCTTGCTTTTGCGGCATATGGAAACCATTGCAGCGACAAAAGTATTATTTTTTGTTTAATCTGCAAAAAATATTTTGAAATATTATTACGAAAAACAACCTGCTTATTCAGGTCATTGTTGCTTTTACGTAATTTTACAAATTATTTTTTCATGTATTGAACTGTTAAAAGCACATGTGAATACATTGCAAAGTTTTCGACGATAAAATCAAATTTTTTGGCAAAATATTCTGATAATTTCATCTTTTATCATGCCAAATTAATTTTATCGGTCTAAGCAAACAGCACTATGACGTTGCTTTATTTTACGGTTTCATCATTTTATCAAGGTCGAAAGTGAAAGGCAGCATCAAACTCACGCTGTCAACAACAATAACTGATTTTGCGCTGCCCATTATAAGTTTTATTTTTACGTTTTGCCTGTTTTCGCTTTCAACCAAAACCTGCCTACAAGCGCCGCAGGGATAAACAGTGCTGTCGTTTATTTTATTATCGACTGCCGATGATATGGCAATAGCTTTTATTGCAACATTCGGATATTTTGCATTGGCATAAAATACAGCAACTCGCTCGGCGCATAATCCCGATGGATATGCATTGTTTTCCTGATTACTTCCTGTAATTATTTCTCCATTTTCGAGCAAAACTGCCGAACCTACATTAAATTTTGAATACGGAGCGTATGAAGCTTTGGTTGCTTCGTTTGCCGCTTCGAGCAGCCGGCGTTCTGTTTCGTCCAGTTCGCTTATCGAACCGTAATGCTTTGCTTTGATATTTATCTCAAATTCATTCATTTCAAATATCTTTTTTGTAATTTTGCGTTGAAAATTATCAATTTAACTGTTTTATCGGGCTGCAAATTTAATATATTTTTATTATTTTAATAATTTTGCAAAAAAAAAATCGGATATGAGAAAAAAATATTTATTGGTTATGTTACTGATGCTGTCGATGAATTTCGCTTTTGCGCAAAAACTTACTCGCGAACAGTATATCGAAAAATACAGAAATATTGCAATACGCCAGATGAAATCTTATGGCATACCGGCGAGCATAATACTTGCGCAGGCTTGTTTGGAGTCGAACAACGGAAGCAGTTCGCTAACCGTTAACGGAAAAAATCATTTCGGAATAAAGTGCGCAGGCTGGCAGGGACGCAAAATTTATCACGATGACGACGAAGCCAACGAATGTTTTCGCGCATACGAAACCGATGAAGAATCGTTTGTCGATCATTCCGATTTTCTTCGCTATCGTCAGCGTTACGCTTCCCTGTTTGATTTGAAAGTAACCGATTACAAAGGCTGGGCGCGCGGTTTGAAAAAGGCAGGTTATGCAACGGCTCCGAATTATGCCGAAATGCTTATAAAAATCATTGAAGATTTTCAATTATACAAATATGATGATAAAAATTACACGCCATCGCCTTCTTCCGGCTCATCAGGAAAAGCTAACGACAGGCATGAAAAACCGACAGAGTCGATTGAAGTTGTAAAAAAGCCTTCGGAAGCAATGCGCAGCTATAATATTGATAATTTTGTGATAAGGCTCAACAGGCATGTCGGTAAGCGCAATGGAGTGAAATATATAATTGCCAAATACAACGATACTTACGAAAGGATAGGAGATGAGTTTAAAATGTCGGCGGAACAGCTTCGCAAATACAACGATGCTGCTAAAAACGAACAGCCGTCCAAAGACGATATTATTTACATAGCCGCCAAAAAATCGAAAGCGGGAGAAGATTTTCCGATGCACGTAGCCGAAGCAGGCGAAACATTGCGTTATGTATCGCAGCTTTATGGCGTGAAATTGCGCGATTTGTGCAAAAAAAACAACATGCAGGCAGATGAAATTCTCGACGAAGGACAGATTGTTTATCTGCGAAATGAAATGAAAAAATAACAGGACTGTTGATTTACATCACTGTTTTTTCAGAATTATTTTTGAATTTTTGACTTGTAAAATATTTTTAAGTCGAAGAACTTACTACAGGCTAAATTCATTACTCCTGTCAAATTTTTGCAAAGAATTGAAATTAATTGAGTACTTTTGCTCTTGATATTTTTTTGTATTCATTGTATTGTGACTGTATCAGTTTGAAAATAACATGCAAATACTCAAAATATTAATGGTTTTTCAAACAAAAAATGAACTTGCTTGTTTATTTTTAATCATGTATCAACAATAATTCATTTTTTTGTCGGATATTAATAAAGTAAAATAAAAATTTTCATTAACGCAATAGAAAATTATGAATAAAATTACATTAACAGTCATGCTGATGCTGGCGTCTTCGATGACAGTTTCATCTCAGGAATTTGAATCCCACAGAGTTGTTGCTCACCGTGGAGCATGGAAAGCCGATAAACTTCCCGAAAATTCTGTAGCATCGTTCAAAAGGGCAATAGAACTCGGATGCGCAGGCAGCGAATTTGATGTTTACCTCACTGCCGATTCTGTTTTGGTTCTCAATCATGACACCAAATTTCAAGGATTGCCGGTAGAAAAAAGCACGCTTGCTCAATTACAGCAAAAAAAATTATCCAACGGAGAAACAATCGCTCTGCTCGATGATATTCTAAAAATTTTAACAGGTCAGGACAAGACTGTTGCATTTTTGGAAATCAAGCCTTCGGCTGTAAGCAAGGAACACGGTTTTGCCGCTGTTGATAAAATGCTCGAAACGGTTGAACGCCACAAAGCCGCCGATTGGATTATCTGCATTAGTTTTGATTATTCGTACCTGCAGCGCATAAAAGAAAAAAATCCGAAAATACGCACTGCATTTCTAATCGAAAATCAAGCAGATACGGTTTTTGACAGAAAAATGGGCATGGATTTCAACCGTGAAATTCTTAAGGCAAATCCGAACATGATTAAGGCGGCAAAAGCCAAAGGCGTAAATACTAATGTTTGGACGGTAAACAACCCTGACGACATGAAATATTTTCTTGAACAGAACGTTGATTACATTACCACCGATGAACCGATTTTACTGTTGCAATTAGAAAAAGAACATGTTAAGAATTTGAAATAAAATATTTTCTATTACATATTTAGATACAAGTTACTTTTACGAAAATAATATGCTGACTGAACTCGGAAATAAATTTTTAACGCTGTCGATGAAAAGCATCAATCGCTATGTTGCCTGCGGCGATAAAATACAGCACGAAGTATTCAAAAATCTTGTTTTACACGGAAAGCATACGGCATTTGGCAGGCAGTTTGATTTCGACAAAATAACAGACAGGGATGACTTCCGCAAAATGGTTCCCATAAGCGATTACGAGAATCTGAAACCGTATGTGGAACGAATAGTTGCAAACAGGGAACAGAATGTGCTGTGGGATACGCCTGTGCGCTGGATTGCAATGTCGAGCGGAACAACAAGCGACAAAAGCAAGTATATTCCCGTAACGCGCGAATCGCTGTACAAGGGTCATTACAGGGCAGGCAGGGAAATGCTGGCGCTTTATTTAAATTCATTTCCCAAAAGCAAAATTCTTTCGGGAAAAACGCTTGTACTTGGAGGCAGCCGTCAGATAAATGCGCTTGGCGATGGAATTTTCACCGGCGATATTTCTGCAATTCTTGTAAGCAATCTTCCTTTTTGGGCTGATGCAAAACGCACTCCCGACCGTAAAACAATACTTTTGTCCGACTGGGAAGAGAAGCTGGAAAAACTTGCATCCAAATCAATTGGCGCAAACGTCACTGCAATGACTGGCGTTCCGTCGTGGCTTATGGTTTTACTGAAGTATATTGTCGAAAAAACAGGAAAACCGATTCTCGAAACATGGAAGAACTTTGAAGCGTTTTTTCACGGAGGCGTTGCTTTTACTCCGTATTACGAACAGTACAAAAAAATGTTGCCTTCCGATAATGTGAACTATTGGGAAACATACAATGCGTCCGAAGGATTTTTTGGCGTACAGTATTCGCCGGCAAATAAGGATTTGTTATTGCTGCTCGACTGCGGAATTTATTATGAATTTCTTCCTGCGGAAGAATGGGACAAGGAAAATCCGCAAACGGTAATGTTGTCGGATGTTGAAACAGGTAGAAACTATGCAATGATAATTTCTACAAATGGAGGCTTGTGGCGTTACAAAATCGGCGATACAGTTGAATTTACCTCAAAGTCTCCATATCTTTTCAGAATTACCGGACGAACGAAACATTTTATAAACGCTTTCGGCGAAGAAATTGTTATCGACAATGCCGAAGCCGCTCTTGGCAAAGCCTGTGCCGAAACAGGAGCCGTGATTAGCGATTATACGGCGGCGCCCGTTTACTTCGGCGACAACGCTAACGGCGCCCACGAATGGCTTATCGAATTTGATGTATTGCCGGCAAGTATCGAAAAATTTACCGAAATACTCGACAGTACGCTAAAAAAGGTAAATTCCGATTACGAAGCAAAGCGTTCATATAATTTGAGTCTTGGAATGCCTCAGATTGTTATCGTTCCGCAGGGAACATTTTTCAGATGGCTGAAGTCGAAAGGAAAACTGGGAGGGCAAAACAAGGTGCCGCGACTTTGCAACAACCGCGCTTATGTTGACGAAATAAAAAAACTGCTGACCGAATAAATGGTATCCCGTGTTAAAAAGTACGGGAATGATTAAAGAACGCGAGTTACGTTTATCGGAATCAGAAGAATTAAAGGCATTGTTGCAAAAAGCAACATTTAATGATGTTGCAACGCTGACGGGCAAGTGAAATTCAGGCGTGCCGATATTGCTTTTGCAACACGGCGGTCTTGATGTTTAAAGACGGCGATGTCGATGTTTAAAGATGGCGGTCTTGGCACTTAAAGATGCCGATATTGAAATCTAAAGACGGCGGTCTTGCGAATACGAGATGGCGATGTTTAAAACCGGACACGGCGATGCTTAAAATTTACAGTTTAATGATTTAAAGATTCAATCGTCAATGGTAAATATAAAAACAGGCTGACCTTTTGAGGCAGCCTCTTTTTGTAATTTCCCCGACGGCAAATGTATATTACTGCGAACTTCGCTTTTATTCTGTTTTCATTATATGATAAACGTTCTGAACATCGTCGTCATCTTCGAACCTGTCGATTAATTTTTCAAGTTCCGCTTGCTGTTCGGGTGTAAGTTCTTTGAGTTCAACCGTTGGCAGGCGATCGAATCCTGCGCTTACCATTTCAAGGCTGTTGTCTTCGATATATTTTTGTATTGTTCCGTAGGCTTCGTATGCGCCATAGATAACAATAACGTTTTCATCGGCAAAAACTTCTTCGCCGCCGAAATCTATAAGGCTGAATTCAAGTTCATCGAGATTGACACTGTCATCATTTTTGATTTTAAAGATACATTTATGCTCAAACATAAATTCAACGCTTCCCGATGTCCCCAACGAGCCGTTGTGCTTGTTGAAATAGCTGCGAATATTTGCAACCGTACGCGTAGGGTTATCTGTTGCCGTTTCTATTAAAAATGCAATTCCGTAAGGTCCGTAGCCTTCGTAAATTATTTCTTTATAGTCGCTTTGATCTTTTTCGGTAGCGCGTTTTATGGCGCGTTCTATGTTTTCTTTGGGCATATTTTCCGACTTTGCCGTTTGTATTAAAGCGCGCAAGTGCGGATTTGTATTCGGGTCGCCGCCGTTTTTTGCGGCAATGGTTATTTCTTTGCCCAGCTTTGTAAAAATGCGCGACATGTTTCCCCAGCGTTTCAGCTTCCTTGCCTTTCTAAATTCAAATGCTCTTCCCATATTTTTACGATTTAGCGAATTTATTATATTCGGAAAACAGTAAAGAGCCAAAAGGCTCTTTAATTCAACTGTTTAATTTCGACTCTTTCTATGTATTTATCAATTTCCTGAGCTTCGGTAGTTTTGTTGTAATGCGTTTTGATTTTTTTATATGCTTCCAGTGCTTCGGCATATTTGCCCGACTGCTCGTAAATTAAGCCTGCTTTCATAAGGTATGCAGCGCTGAAGTCGTTTTCGCGGTAATTGGCGGCTTTCATAAAGTATGAAGCGGCGGCATCATACTGTTCCATCT
>JAIRZQ010000047.1 GCA_031267135.1 Prevotellaceae bacterium | reverse complement strand
AATCCTGTTGAGCGGCGAGGGTTCAAACACGTTTTCTACATAAGCATACTGTCCATCTTCTGTTCCGAACTTATCTTGATAAAACGCAGATTGTGTCGTAAACGGCAAATTTTCTTTGGCGGCAGTACTGTTTCCCGAAACATAAGGCAGATAAACTTTTGCATTGTCGCGCCGCATATTGTCGTAATATACAGGCGTTACCATGTTTTTCTGCATTGGCGAGCCTTTTATCCGTATCACCTGTTCGGGATAGCCCAGACCATCGTAATACGTAATGTCGCGGTAATACTGTGCTGCATTTGGCTCTGTGTAAGTTGTTTTCAGTATCCAGTTGGCATTGGTGGCATCGCCTGTTATCGGGTCAGGCGGCGGAGGCGGTGGTGGAGGACATGCTGTTTGATTAACAATGATATACCCTCCACCTTCGCCATTTAATATTAAACTTATATCATTTGTTGTATTACTTGATAATCGCAATCCAGCGAGTACTTGATTAGTTGTGAGATAAAATTCCACAGCAGGTATCGTTATGTGAGGATAATAGCCTGCATTTGTAAGGGTCGAACAAAACATATCGCGCAATTCAGCTTCGGAGATATTATATGAAGACGAACTTAATCGCATGCGCAAAGTATAATAACCTCCATTGCAATCAGCAGTTATGGTATTGTTGCTATTTATTATTCCATCTATTATTACATGCGGCAATACTATCTCGTCTTGCGAAAACATATTTCCGCAAAATAATGTTGATAAAATTATGGTTATAAAATATTTTTTCATGGCTTTGATTTTTATTGTTTGTAATTATAATCATACCTCTGTAAAATATTATTATCGTGGTCTTTAATAAATTTCAAACGATTCAGCTCATCATATTCGTAATAAACGGTATTTCCGCTTGGGCCGGTTGCGGACAATCTTCCTACCAAAGGCAGGTATTTGTGAACAGCAACTTGAGCATCAGGTAATTTTATCCTCAAGTTATTTATTAAATTCCAGTCGGAACTTGTCGGCTCTGCCTTTGCCGCCAAAGTTTCTATTTGACTGTCGCTGCTGTAGTTCAATGCTGTTTTTACCTCGTCGTAAGTTACGTTTTTAATTTCTGCTATGGGATACTGATAATTGTATCCCCAAATATATACTACTTTTGTTGCATCATCTTTAGTCAAATACAGCGGATTGCCTCGCGAGTCGTATTTCTGATACACAATGCGTGGTTCAAGCGAACCGCCTGCCGTTTGTTTTGCAAAAATCGTTTTTGGAAGTATCATACTGCTGCCTGCAACCTGCTCGTAACCTGTTTTGATATGACTTACAAAATCGCTGCTGTCTTTTTCTATTTTTTCTTCTATGGGATAATCAAGCATGTTTTTGCTAATCATTGTATTGTATGGCGGCGTATTTTTATAATTGTCATGATACGGGAATATCGTTCTTTTTGTATAAACTTCATTTTTGCTGTTTGTCTGCGTTATTTGCGAAGGAGTAAATGTTACAGGCTTGCCATCTTTTACATCATAAGCATACGAAATGGTTTTGTTGACTGTAGGTTCTCCGTTTTCGTATTCGGTTTCGGTGGTTTGTCCTAATAATGAAATATCGCGGTAAGCATAAGTATTAATTGCGTGAATTTGGTCAAGATAAAAATTTTGATATCCGGTTTGCCTGATATAATCAGTTGGCTCACATATATAGTATCCTTCAAATCTATTATACGGATAATTTGCCATCTGAATTACTCTTACTCCGGTGGAAATAGATGGTATTTCAACATGTTGATATGTGTTTTCTATGTTTTTTTTAATAATTCCATTTTTATCATACAAAACTGTTTTTAATAAAAGGCTTTTCAGATTACCTTTATCACAATCACTTGTTTTATTAAGCAAATAAGGCTGATGTTCATCTATATTCCATAAACATTCATTATTTATGAGACGGTTTTCTTCTTCATAAATATATTCTGTCCAGCCCTCGTTATCAGTTTCAGTGCCCTTATATTCCTTAATTGTATTATAAAACACATTGCTGCCGCTCCATCCCGTAATAGAAGAAGATGATTCTCCCTGTAACATGTATCCATAATATTCTGCAGCTGAAATCTCCCCTGTGGACCCCGGAATCCAACAAGACCAAACCCAACCAAAAATAAAGTGAATTCGATATACAAACAAATCATTACTAAGTATTTGCGTGGCATAGCCATCGTATTTGTAGGTTTTTATATCTGTAATGGTATTGGCATCCGAATAATTTATTTTTTGTTTCAATCTAAGTCCGCCTACTTTGTTATTGCTATTGATATTGTTGTTCCCATTATAAAAATTGTAGGCATTTGGAACTTTGTTGATTTCATAGTCAAAATGAGTTTTTCCTCCTGTCGGATAAACAATATTACTTAATATGGTATATTTCGTATAATCTTCGTATGGTTTTCTATCCCTGTAAATATGGTTAACAGTTCCCATCCTATTTGTACTGATAAGATAATTATATATTCCTCCGGAAGCTGTATTTATGTCAATATCATTTGGAAATGAATAATAAGAACTTATTCCATTATAATAGCCCCAGTAATCTTCACTGCAATATGCATCATAAGAAGGCATTTGTGAATACTCGTTATAGTAATCAAAGGTATATGTTTCACCGTTAGAATTTGTGTTATTGCCTTTTGTGTTTATTCCTTTCAGTTTTAATCTGAATTTATCAGACGAGTTTCCAAAATAATCATCATTATCCAAAGCCGTTTGCTGTATAATGCTATTATTATGCTTGACAGTAACGGTAGATAATCTTTCTTTTCTTTTGTCTTTTCTATCTGATCTATAATCAAAAGATACTGTATTATTTTTCCATGTTATTTTTTCTATTAACAGACTTTGAAAAGAAATAGAAGTTCCACTTGCATTTGTATAATCACCGGGGCGTGGAACGTTCCAAGTACTATTAGGTTGCTCACCTCCCGCAGGATAATAATTTGTAGTTTCATAAATTGTTGTAATAGAATTAATTCTACTCCAATTATAGGCAATTCCCTGTTTGTATGAAAAAACTATCGGCTCGCTTTCTTTTCCGGGACAGGTTATTTTTGTTAAATACCAGCCACTTGCATAATTACCTATTCCCTGATAAAATCCATATTCTGTTTCCGAAAATTCATATTTTATTCCTTTTGTGTCGGTAATAAGATAACTGTTGTTTGCAACTTTTTCAATTTTAATCGGATCGTACGGTATTGCTGTAAGTTCTTTGGTATCCACATTATAACGTGCAGTGCCTGTTTTTCCTAAAAAATTATAATAATATCGGTCGGAGCGTGTATCAAATTCTGGAGAGTTTGTATTGTATTTGTGCATAAAATATTGGTACCATCGTTCCCATTGTGGATATTTGCTGAAATCCATCCAGTTGTTTCCTGCATAATTGTAAAGTTTAGTACCGTTTTTCAAAGAATCTACCTGAGCTGCAGATTTGATTGGCATTTCATCATAATCTTCAAAATCTCCCTTTACTTCTACACTTCTTGAAATAACACCACCGGCATTCAGCACCCAGCCAAGCCCCACAGGCGAAGGAATATCGTGAGGTCTAAAGCCCGATGCGTGATACGATAAAGAAATCGGAATATCAATCCATCCTGTGCTAAGCGTGTAAATCGGTATTTCTATTTGAGGTACGCCGGTGGTATGTCCAACAGGAATTTCACCGTAGCGGTTAAACTGCGCCGTCTGCGGCGATGGCGGAATCAAAGCAGGCAATTTTATTTCCGGCGGAGTAGTTTGAGCGTTTAATATACTGTTCAAACAAAAAATCAGTAAAATAAGTTTAAACTTTTTCATAAATAATGTTGTTTAAATTTTTGCGCAAATTTAATAAAATTCACCTGTTTTCACAAAAATACTTTAATCGTTTATTTTCAAATGGTTACAACAATATTCGAAAATAAATTGTAACCAACAGAAAAAATATTACAAATACAAAAGATAATGGTAACGTATATGAACATCTTTGTTACATTTTGCAAAGCAATATTAAGAAGTTGTTTTGAAATTATCAATAAATTCTGTTAAGCATTAATCTTATCCTTACCAAGTGCATCCGTTAAACTATCTGTCAATCAGTAATTTTAATTTAATCGTTCCTTAAAAAATATATTTTTCAGAGATAAAAGATAACAAAGATATTTTCCTGTTAATTTGTCTTGACAAAAAGTAACCAAACCGAAGCGTAAGCGAAGCTCGCGAACACCAATAAAAAAAAAACAGCGTGAGCAAAAAATCAAGAGCAGCCGACGCTATACGCCAACTCCGATTTACGACTGTGACCTGTGGGAACGCCGCCTGCTCAACGTTCTATTAATTTTTCTGCATGTTGATCAGTTGAAAATTTTACCTGTACGCGAAAACAAAAGTTGATTGGCAAATAAAAACGGCATATACTTCGCAGGCGGGGAACCCGCTCGGCGAAGAGGGCGTTAAAACGGAATTCCGTCAAGCGTAGCGAGACATTAATTCCGTTAGCCGTTGAGCCGTTAGCGGGTCGCCTAGAAGTATAAGCCTTGACTTTTGGGTTACTTTTGCGTCAAGGCAAAAGTAACAGGAAAAGAAAACATTATTTATTTTGCAAGGTTTTATGTCTGTATTGATTAAAACCCTGCAATTTTTCTCTCTGATTTTCATTCATAATTATTTATTAATAAATGTTTTATGACCTTTTTAAGGAGCAACTATTTAATGGTATTTAATCAATGGTGGGAATTTGAAATCAAAAAGTTACATGTAATTATTAAATTTATCTTGACGTTACAGGTATTAAAGTTCAAACCTGATTTGAGATTTATAAAAAAACAGGGGAAATACAAAATCTGCATTTCCCCTGAAAAATTTTTTTAATTGGTTTCAGCGTCATTTGCAACAATCCATATTGTATGTCAATTATTTATTTCTGAAATGACACTAACGCAAGATTCTTTCGTCAGATACTTTTCAAATCTTTTTATTTCTTCCTCCTATTACAAAGCCTAGACGTAACGAAAAATAATTAAATCCGTATTTCATTACTCTGTAATCTAACGTAGTACGCAAAAACTTATAAAATTCGCAGCCCGCGCGAATACTCGGCGAAACAGTAAAACCATTAGGAGCATCATCATATCCTGATGCTACAAAACCCAATCCAAAACCGGCAAAAGGTACGATTTTATTTCTCGGTCTGAAATTATAATCACAAACGCCATAAAACGATAAAAAAGATGTACGAACATCTGTAAATTTATACCAATTATACACATCATCAAACTCATGAACATAAACTTCATATTTGCGATGATAAGCGCTAAGCGAAAATTCCATTCCTGTTGATATTTTACCATCGTACAGATTAAATCGAACTTCCGTTCCCAATATTATTCCAAGTCCTTGTGCATCTTTTGTCGGAATAATTGTTCCAAGCGACAAAATTTCCCATTCTATCTGCTGTACCTGTGCATTGATATTACTGCCTAATCCGCATGTAATAAATAAAATTAAAATTATTTTTTTCATATTATTAATCATTTTTGTTTATTTCAATGATCTTTTGTAATTCGTGCTGCTTTCCAAACTCCGTTATACTTAACAGCGCCATACACAACTCCTCTACGTAATTCAGTACTTGTTGCATTTTTAATATTAAAAGATACTCCCTGTAATGTTTCTTTTATTCCTTGCGCCAATTTTGTTGGGTCAAACCCAATTTGAACATATCCGGACCACATTTGAAAATATAAATTTTTATCAAAAGACCGTACATGATGTCTGGTCATTTCGGCGGGTTTTTCCACTATATACAGTTCTTTCTGATATATCCCATATACGCTAACTCTTGGGTCTCCGTCCACATTAACATTGTTAAGTTTACTGTCAAGAAATGACAATATTGGTTTAGCATTAGTTAATGCTGTTTTATACATGGTTTTAAATACTTTTTCCATATCTTTTGTTGCCCTGTCAAAATCAGATTCGTATATCATTTTATAATCTTCACTGGTATAATACGGATTATTGAAAATAGGATATATAATCTGATTATTGATTGGACGTTTAGGAAGTCCTGCTTCAATATAACCTGTGTATGTAGCTTTTAATTCAATACCTGTATAGCCTAAAACTACATCTTCAGCATGAGTATTAATCCAAACAAACCAAATCTTTTTCTGCATTTCGATTTCTGTTCCGATTCTGTGATATATCAAATAATTTCTATCGTAAAAACTGAATTTTAATCGTTTATGTCCGTTAAATTTATTAATAGCAATTGATTTTCGTCCAAATAACCAATTTCCAATCCAATTCATCCAAGAGCCATCTCCGCTACTAAAATAATTTACTTCTCTTATGTTGCTTGCTGGTATTGTTTGATTAACGCTTGTAAGAATAAGAGGCGGTGAAGGTGGAGTATAACCAGGATTCCAAGGTGGAGTAGTTGCTGATCCGCCACCAGAACTTCCCCCGCCGCCATAATATCCGTCATCAACAGGCAACATAACCAGAGTTGCATGTGGAGCAAGCGACATTAATACCATTTCGCCTGTTGTATTTGGCTCTACCGTTATTTCTTTAAGGTAAATATCAACGGAATCCAATACAGAGATATATTCTTCATCTACAACAACAATACCTTTATCGGTATATTTATAAATTTTTGTACCTACCTGTATTTCCCTTTTAGGATTGAGGATGCTTGTGAATTGATAATCAACTATTGGCATTATGGCTAAACTCATAATGGTATCGCTGTCATTCTCCGGCTCAATGTCAATATCATCTACAATACGAAACGATTCAAAATCAGGGTCGCTTTCCAATAATGCTCTTTTATCAGCAGGAAGATTTGCAATAAATTCCGATTTCAAATATTCGGCATAAGATAAAAACGCCTCATTATCAGTATCGTCTGTTGCTATAATTGCACTTTGCAATACCATTTGATTAGAAGGTTTTATTTCTTTTATTCTTATTTCAGGAACGATTTCTTTAAGTTTTTTACCTGCAATTAACTGTTCCATCGTATTTCCAACCTGTTCGGTAGATGAGAAAACTAATCTAGATGTTCCTCCCGAACTTTTTACAGTAATATTTCCATCCGGAATACTGATGTTTTCAATAATGTTTATGTTGCCGTTTTCATTCTCAGTAATTTCATTTGAACATGAATTAAATAAAAACAACATAAAAATGTATATAATTATATTTTTTTTCATTGTATTGTATTTTTAATTAATTAAATATTTGTTTTGAATAAATAGTTTATATGTTTGCAGTATGCAAATTTATTGTGTATAATAATGCACGAATATCCGTTTCGTATCCCAAAACATAATAATACAATAATATTAAACAAATTACTTTAAATTTGAATAATATTCTGTTAATCAGTATATAATATGCCTTTTAGGGTATTGTTACGAATATTCATTCAATTATCAAATCCGAACTTCACAAATATTTATTTTTCCCCAACCAAAAAATATCAAACAAAAGTTGTAAAGCAACGCTTTCGTAAAAATGAACATGGCATTTGCTGTATTGTATTGATGTATTGTTACATAAATTATTTAAAATAAAATAATCATCCGTATCTTCAATTTCTTCATAAAACAAATTAGCACTAAATTCTTCATTTTCATCATCATTACTGTCATCATTAAACTGTGTGTCAAATAATTTTAATTTATTTGCTAATAAAAAATCATAATATTTTAGATTATTACATAAAAAAGAATTTTTATTATCAAAAATTGATAAATCCAACTTGTATATCTGCTGAGTTTGTGTATAATAACTATTACTTAACATGCAGATTGTCGCAAAAAATATTGTTATAATATTTTTCATGTAATGTAATTCAATATGTAAACAATTTTATTGTTCGTATTAATTATGCAAAGTTAACATAAAAGCACATAATAATATACAATTTAACGCATTTAACATTATTTAATAACCGGCGAGAGTTTGAAATCAAAAAGTTACATGTAATTATTAAATTTATCTTGACGTTACAGGTATTAAAGTTAAAACCTGATTTTAGATTTATAAAAAAACAGGGGAAATACAAAATCTGCATTTCCCCTGAAAATAAAATTTATTAATTTAACTAATTGGCTTCGAGTATTTGCAGCAGTTCATCGAGTTTGGGAGTAAGTATAATTTCAGTCCGGCGATTTTTTCTGCGCGCTTCGGATGTGTTTTCATTTTCAATTGGCAAATATTCACTGCGTCCCGCCGCTGTTATCTGTTGCGGATTTACGCCTGTTCTAGCAAGCAATGCGCGAACAACCGTTGTTGCTCGTTTTACGCTTAAATCCCAGTTATCCTGCAATATGCCGCCTTTACCGCCATAAGGAACATCGTCGGTATGACCTTCTACAATTACATTTATATCGGGATTAACCGCCAAAACCTTTGCAAGTTCCTTGATTGCCTGCAAGCCGCGACTTTCGATATTCCAGTCGCCCGATTTGAAAAGCAGCTGTTCTTCGAGCGAAACATAAACTTTTCCGTTTTTTTGCGTTACCGTCAATCCTTTGCCTTCAAAGCCAAGCAATGCATCTGCAACACGCTTGCGAAGCGCATTTACGGCTTCATCCTTGCTTGCAAGCATTTGTTGCAAGTCGAGCAGCCGCCTGTTGTTTTCATTAAATTCCTTTTGCAGTTTTTCCAGTTCTGCCTGTTTGCGCGTAAGTTCGTCCCGTTCCTTGTGCAGTTGCGATTGCAGTCCGCCGGTTTCGATGCTGTGCTCCGATTTCAGTTTTTCCTGCAAATCTTTCAGTTCTGCGATTTTTTTGTCGAGTTCGGCTTTATCTTTTTCAAGCGCTTTGCGCTGAGCATCTATTTCTTTGGATTGAATGTTCAAATCGTTGTACTTACGATTTATTCTGTCAAACTCAGCTTGCAGAGTATCAAATTTCTTTTGCGATACGCACGATGCAAGGCTTAATATGATTGTAAACAGTAATGAGGCAAGTAAAATTTTTTTCATGTCAATATTGTCTTATGTTTTTTGCAAAGTTAATCTTAATTTATTAATTATAACTCTTTTATTTGGTTAATTAATCTAAACAATCCCCGTAAATCCCATGAATACCATTGCCAAAATTCCTGCTATTATAAGTGCAACAGGCATTCCCTGAAAGGCTTTCGGGACGTTTGCAATCGCAAGCTGTTCGCGGATTCCTGCAAATATCAGTAAAGCTAAGGCAAATCCTATAGCCGTTGCTGTTGCATAAACTACCGACAGGAGCAGGCTTTCTTTGTAAATGTCGTGCTGAGTAACAAGAATTGCAACGCCAAGCACGGCGCAGTTTGTAGTAATCAGCGGCAAAAACACTCCAAGCGACTGATACAGCGATGGCGATACCTTTTTCAGTATAATTTCAACCATCTGCACAAGCGCTGCAATTACGAGTATGAACGAAATGGTTTGCATAAATTGCAGATTGAGCGGAATGAGAATGTATTGCATCAGCAAAAATGTTACCAGTGTTGAAATCGCTATTACAAAGGTTACCGAGATTCCCATGCCGATTGCCGTATCTATTTTTTTTGACACTCCCAAAAAGGGACATATTCCCAAAATCTGCGACAGCACAACATTGTTGATAAATACGGCTGATATAAATATTAAAATATATGTCATGTTTTTAATTTTTAGCTGTTTTTAATCTGTTTACCGTAACTATTAAAAAGCCAAGCACAATAAATGCGCCGGGTGCAAGCACAAATGTAAGTAATCCGTAGTTTTCGGGATAAATTGTGAAATCAAATATTTTCCCTGTTCCTAAAAATTCACGTACCGAACCAAGTATTGTAAGCGCAAGCGTAAATCCTGCTCCCATTCCCAATCCATCGAGGGCGGAAACGAAAGGCGAATTTTTTGACGCAAACGATTCGGCGCGGGCAAGCAAAATGCAGTTTACGACTATCAACGGAATAAATAATCCCAAACTCTCGTAAAGCGGCGGCGTGTAGGCTTGCATCAGCATCTCGACAACCGTTACGAACGAAGCGATTATAACAATAAACGCAGGTATGCGAACTTTGTCGGGTATAAAATTTTTGAGAAGAGATATTCCCAAGTTGGAACAGACAAGCACAAAAGCCGTTGCAATTCCCATTCCGAAACCGTTGATTGCCGAAGATGTTGTTCCCAGCGTGGGACACATTCCCAGCAGCAACACAAATACGGGATTTTCTTTAAGTATACCGTTAGTCAATGCTTTCAGATTTTTACTCATATCCTAATCCTTTATTATTCAAATTCATATTATAATTTTAGTATCATTCCGCTGTTTCGGAATTTGTTTCTTTCACTTTCAAGTAAACTTCGTAAGCGCGATTGAGCGCATCCATAAAAGCACGCGAAGATATTGTTGCTGCAGTAATTGCATCAATTTCGCCTCCATCTTTTTTTACTTTCATGCTTGCATTCCATTTTCTGTTGATAACATTTTGATTTGGCTTTGATTCGTCCGAGAACCATTCCTGCATTTTTGAACCAAGTCCGGGTGTTTCGGCGTGTTTCAGCACAGAATAGTTTTTAATCATTCCGTTCATGTCAAATCCTACCATTATTTTTATTTCGCCGCTGAACCCTTTTTGCGTGTTGGTTTCAACAGCAATACCGACCGGTTTTCCATCCTGCCTGGCAGGAAAAACGGCTAATTTATCGCCATTCGAAATTTCAATTTCAAACTGTTCTTCGGCAGGATTATTATTGAAATCGGGTGTAACTTCTCTTATTGCATTTTCCTGTTTCTGTTTCGCTGCCTGTTCGATGGGTTCTTTTGTCAAAACATATACAAAAGCGAGCAATCCTGCTACTACAGTGCTTATCAAAGCAAGTGAAAGCAGCATGTTTTTGAGTGAAGATGTTAATTTTTCCATTACTTTACTTCTCCGAATAATTTAGGTTTCATATATTTATTGATAAGCGGCACTATCGCATTCATAAACAGTATCGCAAACGACATTCCTTCGGGATAGCTTCCGAAAGTCCGTATAAGAATTGTCAATAATCCTATGCCTACGCCGTAAACTGCCATTCCTTTGGGCGTCATTGGCGATGTAACATAGTCGGTTGCCATGTAAACAGCTCCGAGAATCATGCCGCCTGTCAGCAAATGAAACACAGGGTCGATAAACCGGTCGGGACTTGCAAAATGCAAAATTCCGGAAAATACGATAACCGTTGCAAATATCGAAACAGGAATATGCCATGTTATTACTTTGCGTACAAGCAAATATGCAAAGCCCAAAAGCAGTGCAACAGCCGACACTTCGCCAAGCGAACCGCCTATCTGTCCGAAGAGCGTGTCGAGATAGCTGAAAGTATAATCCGACGATTCTTTTATCTGGTCGATTGTCAATCCGTTTTTCAATCCTTCCTTGACTATTGCCAAAGGCGTTGCTCCTGTTGTTGCATCAGGAGTTACAAGCGTTAACGGCAAGGGCCATGTTGTCATTTCAACGGGGCGAGCTATTAATAAGAATACCCGTCCTACAAGAGCTGGATTAAACGGATTGTTTCCTAAACCGCCAAAAACCATTTTGCCTACGCCTATTGCAATCAAACTGCCGATAATCACTATCCACCACGGAAGATTTGAAGGCAGGTTAAGCGATAAAATCAATCCTGTAACCACAGCTGACAAATCGTTTGTTGAAGGCGCCGTTTTCAAAAGAAATCTTTGAATCAGATATTCAAAGGCAACACATGAAATCACCGACAAACCAACAACTTTCACTGCTCCAAGCCCGAAAAAATAAAATGATACAAGCAAAGCGGGAAGCAGCGCAATAACAACATCTCGCATCAATCGCTTTGTGCTGAATTTGCCGTGAACATGCGGCGAAGGTGATATTATTAATTTATTCATATTCAGATTAATATTTAATTTTCAAAAATCTCTTATTTCGGTTTGGCAATAAGTTTCATTGCCCGTGTTTTTCCAAGCCTGACATAATCTACCAGAGGTAAATTTGCCGGACAGGTGTACAGGCAGCAGCCACATTCAATGCAGGCGTGAATTGAGTTTTCTTTCAGCTCTTCGAGCATATTGCGCTCGGCAAGCTTGTACAGCAAAAACGGTTGAAGTCTCATAGGGCAGGCAGCTACGCATTTTGAACAGCGTATGCAATTCGATTTTGTTCCGCGCTTCGCTTCATCGTCTGTAATAAATACAATGGCTCCCGAGCCTTTCATCGTCGGAGCTTCCATGTTACTTATAGCGCGTCCCATCATTGGTCCGCCGCTGATAATTTTTCCCGTATTTTCGGGTATTCCGCCTATGGCTTTAATCAGTTGCGACAATGGCGTGCCTACTCGAACAATGAAATTTTTTTGGACTTTAAGATTTTTCCCCGTAACCGTTATGCTGTTTTCAAAAAGAGGCTTGTTTTTCTGTACGGCTTCATAAACGGCGAGAGTCGTACAGATATTCGAAACTATACAACCGGTTTCTATCGGCAAAGCCCTGTCGGGAACTTCAATTCCCGTTATTGATTTTATCAACTGTTTTTCGCCTCCCTGCGGATATTTGGGTTCAAGCGAAACTATTTCTATCCCGCTGTAGTTTACTGCTGTTTTTTTTAGGCTGTCGATAGCATCCTGTTTGTTTGTTTCGATACCAATGTATGCTTTATCAACATTTACAGCCTTTTTCAAAAGCTGCACGCCAATAAGTAATTCTTCGCCGTGTTCAAGCATCACACGATAGTCGGATGTAAGATACGGTTCGCATTCCGCGCCGTTTATAATAATTGCTTTTGCCGTTTTTCCTTTGGGAACGGCTAATTTCACATGAGTCGGAAAAGTAGCTCCGCCCAAGCCTACAAGTCCTGCTTCGGTGATTTTTGCTAAAATTTCTTCGGATGTTTTCGATAAGTCGCGATTTATTTCAGTGCTGCGGTCTATACTTTCTTCCCATTCGTCGCCTTCGACCTGAATACAGATTGCCGGTTTTTTAATTCCCTGATAATCGGCAATGTTTTCAATTCCCAATACTGTTCCCGAAACAGATGAATGTACGTTTGCCGAAACAAATCCGTTTGCTTTTGCAATAAGCTGTCCTGTTTTTACCTTATCGCCTTTGGCGACAATACATTCTGCAGGCGCGCCTATGTGTTGGGAAATAAAAATCTGAATAATTCCTTCGGGAATCAACTGTTCTAATGCTGCGTTTCGCGATATTTTATTTTCGGGAGGATGAACGCCTCCTTTGTTGAACGTTTTTATCATGATACTATCTTTTACAGTTATAAAACAATCTTATTTTGCTCAATTTCCGAGCTTGCATTATCTGTCTTCTGTTCCTGAATTTCCACTTTGGGTTTTCGCGGCGGAAAATTCAATTCTATTATGCTTTCTGTCGGACAGGCTTCAACGCATTTACGGCACAAACGACATTTGTTCGGATCTATATACGCCAAAAAGTTTTCTATGACTATCGATTCAAAAGTGCATGCTTTGCGACAGGCGGCACAGCCTATGCAGGCAACTTTACAAGCCTTGCGTGCAACAGCGCCTTTGTCTTTATTGATGCATGAAACATAAATCCTGCGGCTTTTGGGTCCTTTTTTACGCAGTTCTATAATCAGCTTCGGACAGGCTTTGGTGCAAGAACCGCAAGCCGTACATTTATCTTCATCAATTTCCGGCAGCATGGTTTCGCCGTTGATATATATTGCTCCGAAATTACAAACCGAAACACAGTCGCCTTTGCCAAGGCATCCATAAGAACAATTGGTATCGCCGGAATATGTTGCCGCCATTACCGCACATGAAGTTGCTCCGTCAAATTCGTTTACGCGCTGACGGTTTTCGCACGAACCGGCACAGCGAACAACTGCTATTTCATTGTCTTTGGCTTCAACCTTTTTGCCAAGATATTCGGCTATTTTCGTCATTGCTGCATTTCCGCCGACAGGACAAAACATTACCGATATATCGTCGGTTTTTACAAGCGCTTCGGCAAACGCACGGCATCCGGTATATCCGCAACCGCCGCAATTTGCGCCGGGCAATATGCTTTCAGTTCCATCGATACGTTCAT
The DNA here is from genome assembly GCA_031267135.1 of Prevotellaceae bacterium. GTDB lineage: Bacteria > Bacteroidota > Bacteroidia > Bacteroidales > UBA932 > JAIRKV01. The sequence goes on along the minus strand of JAIRZQ010000047.1, from coordinate 3,250 downwards.
CTTCAACTACTTTGAACCTTTGAGCAACCATGTACAATACCGCAGCCAGTATGGCTGCAAGTATTCCAAGCATAATCACTGTTGTTAAAATTGTAGAATCCATCTGTAAATTCAATTAAATTGTTTTTCTATACGAAATTTTATTTTTGTTTTTATTTTATAGTCAAAAAAATGCACAATAACGTAATACACAGCAATTACGACTATTGCCGCAAACGCCGAAATCCCTTCGCTAACATCAAACATTTCAGTTAAAATAATTATTGTAGCCAGCAGCAAAAACAGCGGAACGGCAAAAGCAAGCAAAACCGAATACATGCTTAACGAGCGTTCAGATACAATGTTAACGGTATCTCCTGCTTTGACATTGTAACTGTCATTGCTGATTTTTATTTGCTGAGTTTTGGAATCATGAGTCGAACACATCGATTTTGATTCGCACGTGGCACATGCCGACGAACGTTCCATGTCAACAATAATATCATTGCCGACAATTTGTGAAACCACTCCTGTATGTTTTATCAATTTTGACACCGTATTTGTATAATATCAATAGCTTGTGTACTGTAAACAGCCGCAAAGATAAAAATAATGAATTACATATAAAATTTATTTTTAATATTTACTAACTTAAATAAAATAAAAAACAGATATTGTGATAATTATCATCCCGAATTCGTATTGACCGGTTATTGCGTAGCGCAACGAAGCAATCCATAAAGAGTTTTATTCGTATTAACTTCGTTGAACTCCGCTTCGGTTGCTTCGCCACACTGCTCCTCACAATGACAATACAAAAAAATAGTAGGCTGTATAAACGCTTTTCGCTAGGATATTGCTCGGATACTTCCGAAATCTTTCCATACATTCGCATTCCTGTAAGCCTCATGAGAGCCTGCAGGTACGCTTAAAACAATGTTGCCTGTGTCAACATACTCAAAAACAGAACTGTTTATGCTTTGCGGCTTCGGGTTGAAATTGGTTACGGCGGTTAAGCTCCTGCAATATGCAAAAGAAAGGTCGCCGATAGAAATTACCGAAGCTGGAATCATAATGCCTGCTAATTCTGTGCAGCCGTAAAAAGCCCAGCTTCCAATAACTGTTGTCGAATTTGGAATGTTTACGGCAATCAAGCCGTGACAGATGGCAAAAGCCCAATAGCCGATAACGGTTACCGAATTTGGAATTTTCAACAATCCTGTCAATTTTTCGCAACCGTAAAAAGCATAATTGCCAATAGCAGTTACCCCGTTGTGTATAACAAGTGTTTTGAGTCCGCGGCAGCATTTTTCATGCCATGGCGCGAGATTGTTGTGAGTATGGTCTTCCATGACGCCATTGCCGCTTATTGCGAGAGTGTAATTATCGTACATGCCGGTAATCCTCCATGTGCAGCCGCCGGTAATTCCGGATAATGCAGCGGCATGTTCGTCTTTTTTGCTGTCGGCAAGGGTTATAGATGTTAAAATTCGCTTCACATTTATCCGGTTTTGTTATTTCCCTACTCTGTTTCCGAATTTTCGGGTTTCGCCGTTTATTTAATTGTTTATTTTTAATTTAAAGATTTAATATTTATCGTCTCGCCGTCCTGAAAGGACGTAATTTTCATAGCCGCAGGTAGCCGACCTGTGGCAGTTAAGCGGCAAGGTCAAGCTGCCTGTAAGTCAGGATTTTCCTGCGCTCCATCCGTTCTGCTTTTCAGGCAGTGACAGTCGTGATGAGCTTTCTCCGCAGGTCGGCTACCTGCGGTTATGAAGATATTGCCTGAAAGGCAAGTGTTCGCCTTTGTAAAACTGTGCTACGCCTGTCGGCTTGCCTGATATGTTTTCTCTTCTTTTCAACTTTCTAAACTTTCAACTGCTACGGAATTATCGCGCTCATGATTTCGCTCCATGGTCACTTTTCGCCGCGTGTATTTTCCCAACGGAGAGCGAAGTACACGGTCGTGCTCAAACGCGAGCGTAAACGGCGAATTGGTATCGATGTTCGAGTGAATAAGCTCGTCCCAGCGCGTGACGGGAATATCGCTAAGTACCCATGAAATTTCGGCGCCGTGCTGCCCTGCGGGCTTTGCCTTTTTGTGCCTGCTGCCCTTTTCATAGAAGTGAATCGTTACGCGCCCTATCACCGAAGTATCGATATCCGTATCGGGCGCATCGGTTGCCACAGGCGAGGGCGTGCGCGTGGTCTTGTGAATGGGCAGTCCCATCGACTTGCGATCTTCGTCGGTAACAGCGGGATTGTAAGTTACATAAGCCTTCAGTACCTCGCGTATTTTTGCTTCTGCTGCCTTGCGGGCTTCGGTTTTTGCAAGCATCACTACAGAGGTGCGCGTGGCGGGATGTTCGGCAGTTTCGAATTTAGAGGCAAAGTCGCTTTGCAGGGCAGTAAGTTCCGTTACTGTGCCTGCGGGAATCTGCCAGCCCGTTGCATGTGCGTTAAGATAAGCGACAACCGTTTGCAGCCATTCGGCAAATGCGCTGTCTTTTGTTGGGATAAAATCAGTATTGTCCATAATAGTAAATTTAATTGTTATTAAAAAGTATAATATATTGTTTATCAATATTTTCGTTGTCCTAAACAGAGCTTCTGTTGTCCTAAATAAGTGTTTCGCTGTCCTGTATAAATGTTTTTCTTTCCTGAATAAATATCTCGCTGTACTGCGCAAAAAAATTTGCCGTTCATTTATAATTTTCTGCCTTATAATTTAAAATATAAGACAAAAAAATTCAAGAAATGTTAAAATTTCAGACAATTTTTCGATTTACTGTTTAATAATCTTTGAATATTTAAATTATAAATCTTTAAATCTCTTGATTTTTTAATTTATAATTCAGGGATAGGTGAAATCCCTCGCCTTTAGGCGGAGAAAAATTATTACTTTTGCGATAAAAAAGCGTTATGCAGAGTTACAAAAATGGGTCTCATGCCCGCTATGACATACAATATCCTTTAGGCGTGTGGTAGTTTAGTCTGTTCCCATGCCGTATTATTTGACGACACAAAAATATCGTAAAAAAAAGCGCCTTATTCGTATGTTTTTTGCAAAAATTATCATGAAAAATTTGTAGGTAATAATTTTATTACCTACATTTGCGGTATAATTAATGAAGTAAATATATGCCTACAATTTTTGGTAGTGTCTTAAATTATCAGAAATCATTATTTCCGAAAACTCCTGTTTTATAATAATATCTTTCAATATACATTCCTATAACGTTATCGTGAATCTGTTCATTCTTTGAAAAAC
>JAIRZQ010000195.1 GCA_031267135.1 Prevotellaceae bacterium | reverse complement strand
TGTATTCCAGAGGGGGTGTTAATCGGATTAACCCCCTTCCATTCTTCCGGCACATGACCTACAAGATTACGTTGCCAATTGTAGCCAAGCCTTTCGGCTACGTCTTTTGCGACGAAATGTAATTCGCCGTTCATTTCGGTTACTCTTACTTCGCCGAATTGAGAGTTTTTGAAGATTTGAATGTTCGCTTCCATAATGACTATATTTCTGTGCCGTTTATCTCATTTAACCGTTCTTCAATGGACTCTCCTAAATGTGGAATTATGACATCTAATACTTGCCTGTATACATCATAAAACTTTCCTTCCATTATTTCACCTGCATATTTACAATCATATATTTCCCTTAAGGCTCCTGAAAATTGACCGTGTAACATTGTTAATATTTTCATGCAAACCAGAAAGTTCATTGTACTTTCGCTTATGGTTCTGCGTTTCAACTTTTCCAAATCGATTAAAAATTGTTCTACGTTATTATTCATAACGGGTGTTTGGGCTTGTACGGCGTTTCGCTCCGTTGGCGTGCTTGCGGCGCTACTGTGCTTCGCGCGGCTTGCATTTTTTTCTGTGTATGACATTACAGATAAAATTGTTTTATATTGGCGGAAATAAAAAACGGTTCCGCACTTCCCGTTGTCATACACCTTATCGGCAAATGGGCGCATTAACGCTCCACACGGGGTTGCGAAACCGTATATGTATAGCAGCGCACAAGCAATAAAAAAGCCTGCTGCATACAGGCGGATTCGTCCGCCGATAAGTATGTATGACACTGCAAAATTAATTATTTTATTTTTCATAAACAAATTTATTTTCGTTATTCTGTCAATTTAGACAGTATATTTTCCATAACATTAAAATTTAAATTGCACGCCTTATATTTGGGAAACCTAACTTAACGGGTTCTATATTGTACGCAGGGAATAAACGTAATTGTGCAAAATCGGATATGTCTATATCACGCAATTCTTTTTTAATCGCTTTGTGCCGTTTCATTAACTCGTTCAAATCCCTGTTTACTTTTTGCAGCTCCGTATTTAGCAGATAACGGCGTTTAATATTCCTTTGCACCGCCTCTACATTAATGGTTAATGCCTCTCTGATTATTTGTTCCATGTGATTAAAGGCTTCGATAAACTCCCATCTGAATTTAATAGCTGGTTCGCCCGTAAATCCAAGCACAACAGCGGTAAATCCATCTTTTGTCATAGTGTACATACGATTGGACTTACCGCTTCCATCAAAATATTCACTGGGCGCAAAATTGCGCTCACGTTGACTTTCAGGCGTTTGAGAAATTACATTATCAATAGCCCTCAATACGTCCTTGTGGTTTTTTTTTAACTTCTTTGCAACCAACAAACTCGTTGTTACAGGTTGCCCATTTTGATTTTTTACTAAATTTTCCATAAACAAATATTTGTATATATTTTTATATTTTTAATTTAAATTTCAGATGATTATTTATCCGCTCTGCATACGCTTTGAATTTGGCGTTAAATATCATATCGTTTTCAAATGTCTTTATGCAATGTGATTCTAATGTTTGATGCTTATTTATCAATTTTGCCCGCTTTTCGGCTGAAATTCCGCTTAAAATATCTTTGGCAAACCAAAACCATACCCGCCGCGCATAGCTTAAAATTTCGCCCCTTTTTGCACTTTTCAAATCTTCAATGTCAAATCCGAATACGGCTCTTATTGCTTTAAGCAACGCGCAAAGGTCGCTTATCTGCTGTTCGGTGCAGTCTATCCTGTTCGCAAGAAGCAATCGCCGTATCGTGGTTTTCATACTCCGTAGCTTTATGGTTTGTCCGACAGGAACGACAGGAACAGATGCGCCGCGTCGTAATGTTCACACGTTTTAAGTTTTTCATATTTGGAAAACCAGCCCGCTATATCATTTAATTTCGGCTTTACATCGCTCCACGTCTCATGCCAGAATTTACGGTCTGAGTCCGCAATAGCCTCAATTATTTCCCAAAATTCGGGAGCTTCCGTACAGATTTCCGCAACGGTCTTTATTATCGGAGCTATCTGTTTTGTTTTTACGTATTTCATGTCTCATGTGTTTTTATGTTAATCAGTAATCATAAATTTTAGTCATTTCCTTATTGTGCCTGAACGATGTGCTGCCGCACGCGCCATCCCTGTTCTTGCGGATAATGATTTTCCCGCAGCCTTCGAGTTCGGGATGCGTTTTCAAATAATTTTCATCGGGTCGCCAAATGAACATTACCACGTCTGCGTCCTGTTCAATGCCGCCACTGTCGCGCAAATCAGAGAGTTGCGGCTGTTTGTCGCCGCGCTTTTCAACTTCGCGCGAAAGCTGCGACAAGAGAATAACGGGCAACTGTAAATCCTTTGCCATGATTTTAGCTTCGCGGCTCATTGCCGATACAGCCTGTTCGCGTGTGCGTCCCGCGTGCGCCCTTTCCCGGCACAAGCCCAAATAATCAATCAGAACAATGTCGCATTTGCCTTTCTTTTGCATCGCCTTTGTACGGGCATGGATTTCGTTCATGGTTATATCCGCTGTTGTGTCAATCCAAACAGGCAAACTGCCGACACGCCCGAATGCCGAATTAATCATTAATTCCTCTTCGCCTGTCATGTATCCGCTCTTGAAATGGTCAGCGTCTATTTCACTTTCGGCAAGCAGAAGTTTGTTTACAAGCTCAACGCCCGACATTTCCAAAGAAAAAATCAATACTTTTTTATCGTCTTTTGCCGCAGCCCGCGCCAGGTGCAGCATTACCGAAGTCTTACCAACGCTCGGACGCGCCGCCAGAATGTACAGCTTTGACGGCTGCCAGCCGCATGTTAACCTGTTCAGCTTGGAAAGTCCCGTGTCAACGCCCGTAAATTTGTTGTTTCGTGCATTCTGTATTCGCTTAAAAGCGTCATCAACGGCTACATCGGCTATTGTGCTTATATGCTCAATATCCTTTTTGCCCGCTATCTGCAAAATAATGTCGTTCAATCGCTTTTCCGCCTGTGTTATTACTTCGCCAAAATCGGCGGTTACGTCAAAACCCGATTTCTGTACTTCGCTGCACATGGTTATCAGTTCCCGACGCAAATAACACTCGAATATCGAAAGCGAATAATAGTCAATCCTTGCGCTCACGCCTTTGTTTGTCAGCTCTGCGAGGTAAGCCTCGCCGCCCGCATCGTTCAGCTCGCTTGACTTTCTTAATTCGGTCGTTACCGTGTTTGCATCTACCGGCTCGCCGCTGCCGTAAAGTTTTTCAAACGCCGCAAAGATTTTACCGTTTGCCTGCTTGTAAAACATTTCGGAACTCAATATCTGCACAACATCGTTAAAGTCGACAAAGCCGCAAAGCACTGAACCGAGTACCGTTTCCTCGTAACTCACCACTTGCGGGGGGATTAATCCCAGCGCCCGCGCCGCTGCATCACTCGAAGTTGTAGAGGTCGCTTGTATAGTCTGTTTTTTGCTCATTCCTCGTATCTGTTTCAAAATTCAATTCCTCCTCCCAACAACGCTGATTTATCCACGTTTTTAAGTGTTTCCATTCCGGAACAAATGAATTTGCCGCCTTTGCCTTTGCCCGCCACTCAATTTGCTTTTCCAGTGCAGGCAGCAACAGCGGCAAAACATCTTTCCAGTCCTTATGTTTTTTCTTAAAGTTTTCAAATTCGGTGTTTAAGCCCCTTTTTGTGCCGCCAAAGCGTTTTATGAAAATATCAAAGATTGCCTCATGTTCGGAAAGTTTACCACTGACAGTTGACAGTTCTTTGTTTTCGTGCGAATTTTCAAAAAGGGGATTATAGGGGTTTAAAATTTCTTTTTTTTCTTTTTGTATTTTTTCTTTGTCCACTTTCTTTTTTTCTTTTTCTCTTTTTTCTAAAAACCCCATAGGGGTTTGGGTGGGGTTTTCTTGGGGTTTTTTAGGGGTTTTCGGTCTACCGCCTAATTTCCCATACTCCGCTCCCTTACAGCCGTTTAGATACTTTTTATGATTAATGTCAATCTGAGGTTTTATTAATTCCATTACTACAGCCACCATGTCGCCACATTCAGATATTTCACCTGTTATTCCATATTCGATAATGGCAAGTGCCAATTCGCCCTGAATGTCCCTCTTTTTTATCGCTCTTATGGCGCTTAGGAATGAATTATATACGATAAAACTGTCTCTCATTTAATACCCCATCTTACTCGCTTGCTTCGCTCGTTTGCTCCAAAATATAACCTAAAAATTCATGCAGTTCAGATGCCTGTTCGCGAGACATAACAAAGCCTATTTCGTTCTTGATTTTTTTAGTAAAAGCACCGTCTTTACTTTCCTTCAATCCATATATAAATATCAAACTGTCATCTCTTATTTTATCATCTTCTTTTATTAACTCAAATTCAATTTTTTTGTCAAAGCATAAACTTTCCTCGCTAAAATATATTCCGTTAACCACACCATCCGAACTTCGTTTTACCGTCTTTGGGTTTTTCTTTGCCGGCTTCGGTTCTTCTGTGATTGCTTCGACTGTTTCCAGCGTATCGGCTAAACATCGAACCGCATGTTTTACTGCTAATTCCAAATAATGAATTTGCATTTTGCGCAAGCATTTCAGGGCTTCGTCAAAATACCCATCATTGATGTATTCCTCAAACTTGCTGAAATCATACTTTTCATTTGTTCTCACTGCTCTATCTCCTTTAACAAATTATTTATAAAATCACGTAATTTAATTGTGTTTTCCTTTGAAAGGAATATACATAAATTACAGGATGACATTCCTGTTGTATCTTTACAACCATCCAATGATAAATACAAAGGGTATTTTTCATTAAAATAACCGGTCGGCATACCTGCACAGGTACCGTAGTCGTAAAGTTCACTGGTTAATTCAACTGTTAATGAAATATCATCGTCCGGATGATAGTCAGAACCGCAATCAAAGTGTGTTAGGTCTTTGTTTTCCGGGTATTGTTTCCTGTTCATAATCTTATTCATTTTATTATTTTTTTTGATTGTTAATATTTTATATTCAGAGTTTTAACTGTTTTTACCTGCCTCTTTATGACCGGCTTCCTTTAACGTATTTGTTATAAAATCACGTAACAGGGCTGCATCTTCCGGGCGTAACCAGATACATGCATCTTTATTTTTTCCTTGTTCTTTAAGATTAATACCAATGTATAACGGATACTTTTCATCTATTGTATCAGGCAATTCGTCGCCTGCGTTGCCGTCAAATTCAGGTGACATTTCGGCACGCAGCGCCGCACTGTCGGTGAAATAATTAGATGTTAAATCCAAACTTCTATTATTAACTTTTCTTTTCATTGCTTTATTTTTTATTTTAATACTTATTACTGCTTAATAATACATTTCATTAGTACATGAAATTCTCTTGTATATCCTGTCAAAATTATCCGTTAATACTATTTTTCCTTTATCCATACTTTCATTAATAAAGTTTATAATCCCTTTGTTTCTTTTAACCTCTAATTTTATAAGTCTTTTTATATAAGTTAACGGATGAACTACCCTATAATTTCCCGATATAACATTTTCAACTACTTCAGCTATAATTAAATTATAAGCCCTTATTATAGTTTTTTGACTTTTTACAAAGTAGCTAATGTGTTTTTTTATTTCATTTTCATATTTATTGATTTCATTATACAGTGCAGATGCATCTTCCAATAAAACACATTTACTGAAAGATATGCACTGTTCATAAAACTCATTTTTAGGTATGGTAGGCTGTCTTGTAAAATTTTTATGTACAGAACGAACATCACTCCTCTCATATACAGTGATATTTTCAAATTTTTTTTCATTGCTTTCGCGTTTGAAAGTAAATAAAAAACTACCTTTGGTTTCAAGCGGATTAATTTCCTTGACTGCACAATACAATAAACGAGCCTCTGAAAAAGATTTATAGCGTTCAGTGTTTACACCAAATCCAACCCTCATTTCTAATCTATTATGACACAACTTAATGTGTCTTCCTGTCTCTTTATGTCGCACAATACAGTTTTCCGAAATTTCGTATATGGGAAACCCTTTTATGTCATACCATTTCATTTTATTAATTTTTTATTGTTTCCAAAATTTATTAAACTGTTAATTCATCACTGCTGTTTTATTCGGGAAAACGTCTGTTTTCAACCTGTCCCAATCGGGAAACAGGGGAAACGACAGTACAGCATAATCCTGATTGTCTATTATGCTCCTTTCCTTGATGAGCGATTTCCTTTCACTCATTAAGCGGTTAACAGAACCGTCAATGTCGTGGATACGGAGCGCTATTTCATTACGTCTTTTGGCGCTCGCCTGCATCTGCCTGATTTTTGCGCTTGCAATAGCGGCTTCTTTGGTTTCCAGCTCCTCCCAGCGGATAATAAGTTTTGCCCGCGCTTCATCGTTGAACTTGGTAGCGATGTAAAGACATTCGCTTCTTGTCAACTCGTACATGGGCAATGTGCGCCCTGTTGCATCCGTGTATTCACTGGGCTTAAATTTAAGCCCAGTAATTTTTTTCCATGCATCTTCCATGCTTCGTATTGCCGTCAATACGTTTTTGTGGTTTTTTCCTGCCAAGTCCGCTATCTCACGGCTTGTCATGGTTTGATTTGTTACTAAATTTTTCATTGCTCAAAAGTTTTTATCCAAATAGTCTTTTAATGCTATTACATGCTCATCCATAAGTATAAGCGGCTTTTTCATGCCATCAATAAGTATTGCCAAAGCTATTTCGGTATAGCCTTCCATACGGAATTTTTGAACATTAATGCCCCGAGTGTAATCGGTGTCATCAAACAGTACGATTGAGTTTGTGTCCTTCTCAAACGCCTTTATTTCCTCCGGCGTCATGTCGCCAAATTCTTTTTGTTTCTTTTTCATGATTTGTCTATTTTATTGTTATATTTCAGATAATTTCTTTATTATATCATTAAGGCATGTTTTTTCCAATTCGTCTAATTCCATCGCGAAGTCATTAGTCAGGTATATCTCTTCGAGTAAATTAAATGATAAATTCCTGTTGAGGCTCTTTAATACGTACTTTAAAACATATATTTCATCTTTTGTGAGAGATAACATGTTTTTCATCTTTGCCCGTTTTAAAATATTCGTTTTCATGATGATTATATTTCCGTACCGTCGCCCAGTTCTGATAAATTGTCTCTAATGGATTGTGCTAAATATTTCTCTATAATACTTAACACTTTATTGTATGCGGGACAAAAAATATCATCAATTATTTCATCTGCATTATGATATATTGCTATGACATGTGAAAACTGATTAAATAATAAATCTGCCATTTCCAAACAGACCAAAAAGCTCATTGTTTCTTCGCTTATCGTTCTTTGCTTCAACTTTCCCAATCTATATAAAAGTTGTTTTACATTCTCATTTTCAATGAGCGCTGTTTCTGTTGCGGCATCTCGCTCCGCCTGCGTGCGTCCTGCATTACTGTTTTTCATGCCCTCTGCATTTTCTTTCGTACTTTTCATGTTGTTACTTTTTTACTTTTTTTAAAAATTATTTTTTGTATTTATTTATATACCATTCAGTTCGATTGCTCGCTTTGGCTACCGACTCAATTTCTACGCGGTTGATACGAACGGGCGACGAACCTTCGCCGTCTTTTATTTTTTTTACAAGCCCTTCGCTACACCAGCGTTCGACCGTTCCCCAGCCATAGGCGTCGTATGCCTCTTTGAGTGAAATGTATGGTTTCAATAATCCTAATCGCGACAATACAGAAGTAGTAGTAAGTTCTACTATCGATTGAATTATGTTCCTTAATTCAACTTCTGACTGCGGGATTATGATTTTACTATTCTTCATTTGATATTAAATCAAGACATTGATTAATATCCTTATAGCCGAGCAAGTCGCACATGCAACGCAAAGCTGTGATTTTTGTAAGTATACCATTGTCGTTATTGTGTTTCAGATTGTATATTATTGCATATTCCGACAATCCTATAGCAATCGCCAGTTCCGACCTGAAGCGGGGAACTGTCGATATTCTGTTTATTGTTTCCGTGTTTAATTTTGACATGTTTTTATTTTTTAAGATTTGTAAATTAATGTACTTTCATCAAACAGCCATTTTTCTTCGTTTAAGTCAAAACGCAGGCTATTCCAAA
>JAIRZQ010000187.1 GCA_031267135.1 Prevotellaceae bacterium | reverse complement strand
GGTATTCCGCAGTTCGCACAGGTTGTGCGATTTTTTTTTGCAAAAAAAATACGTAAGGATTACCTTACCTGACTGCTCCATGCTCTTCGAGCTTCACTGTTTAATTTTTGTTCACCTGCGTGAAGACAAAAATAATTAATATTATTTAATATAATATGTTTGCAAATGGTAGCAAAATACGCTACCTTTGTGGTGTTGATAAGAATAATTGCATAATGAAAAGAATTTTTAAAATAAGAGAAATAATTGACATACTGACATCTCAAGGATGGTACTTAAGCAGGCAAAACGGTACAAGCCACAGGCAGTTCAAAAATCCTGTGATTAGGCGTACAGTAACGGTTGATGGTAAACTTTCGGATGATGTGAATTTAAATAACTTAAAGAGCATGGAGCGTCAATCGGGATTAAAATTTAAAGATTATGTAAAAGAATAAAGTATAAATTAAAAATTATGAGAAAATTAAAAGTAATTATATGCAAGGCAAATAACGGTGTTTCGGCACACTTGCCTGAAGTAGATGGATATGTTATTGCACGCAGTTCATTGAAAAGATTAAAACAGGATTTATATGAAGGGCTTAAATTTCATATAGATGGCTTATATCCTGAAGAACGGCAGCCATGGATGAACGGAGAATATGATTTTGATTTTGTATTCAATGATATTCAATCATTAGTTGAAGCGTACGGTGATTTTATTAATCAAAGCAGTTTGGCTCGCATTGCAGGGATAAATGAAGGACAAATGCGGCAGTATGTATCGGGGGTAAAAAATCCTACAAAGCGAACTTTGAAGCGGATAGAATCGGGAGTAAGAGAATATGCCGAAGAGCTACGGGCTATTGCTTTTCAATAGATAATTCAGCAATTATTTTTATCAACAGAGAAAGTTGTTGAATTTCGCCCTGCCAACATGCAGGGCTTTTTGTAATTACATTTCTCTTGTAAAATATTTCTGTAATTACATCTTTTTCTCCTTTCCGGTACAATGACAGTGCTGTATGTTTGCAATCTTATTTGGATGCAGACAGATAATATTATCAGAATTATTATAATAAGCAACAGGAGTAGGCGCTGCATCGCTGAAACTGCTGCTTGTTTTTTATGTAAAAATATATGAAAACAGAAATTTGTAAGTTTAATGAGCATGATGTTACTTTCATGCTTGCAAAAGATGCCAATATGATGGTAAACGCCACCGAAATGGCAAAGATTTTTGACAAATACCCAAAAGATTTTATTATTTTGGAATCAACAAAATTATTTATTCTTGCCTGCTTAAAAAAGGAGAATTCCCCTTTTTTAAATATCGAAAAAGAGGAAGATTTGATTGTTTCGAAGCAAAAATCGGGAACATGGATGCACAGGGTTTTAGCTTTGAAATTTGCGGCATGGCTGAGTTCTGATTTTGAAGTATGGGTTTATTCGACTATCGAAAAATTACTGTTTGGGCGGCATGTGCAGCGCGAAGAGTCTTTTGAAAGAATCCTGCTGTTGCAAAAGGAACTTGAAGAACTGCGCGACAAACCGCAAAAAACAGGCGAAGATTTTGAACGATACCTGTACGTTCAAAAGCAGTTGAGGCATGAAACGGCTTTGCGTAAATCGCTTCTGCCGAAAGCCTGTCGGGCATGCGCGAACTGTTTGAAAAATAAAAGTAATGTAGGCGGGCTATTAATTATTAAAAAATCATTTAAAATTATTTAACAAAAAGAATTAGTTAAATATTTTGATAATAATAGTAAAAGTACTATTTTTGTGCTGTCGAAAAACAAATAAACAGAAAATATGAAAGTAATAAAAGGAGCAAAAATTTTGAGCGATTTAAAGAAAGATGGTTGGTTCATTGTTCATCAAAAAGGCAGCCACAGAAAATTTAAGCACTCTGTAAAAAAGGGCAGCGTGACAGTAAATGGGACTGCTGCAACAGATTTCACAGGGGACTTATTAAAATCAATTGAAAATCAATCAGGATTAATATTTTAATCAAAACAAAAAATAATAGACATGGAAACATTTAAAATACACGTATCAAAAACTCCTACGGGATACTGTGCTTCGATGGATGAATTGAAAGGCTGGATTGTAGGCGTACAGGGTTCATTTTCGGATTTACAGAAAGAGGTAAAGAATAGCATAGATTTTTATGTGGAATGTGCAAAAGCAGATGGAGACGAATATCCGGCGGCTTTAGATGGCAATTATGATTTACAATATGTATTTACAATGGAAAGTCTTTTATCGTTTTACGATGGGATAATAAGCCGTGCGGCACTTTCGAGGCTAACGGGAATAAATGAGCGCCAGTTGGGACATTATATATGCGGACGTTCGTATCCACGAATTAATCAAGCACAAAAAATTGTATCAGCACTGAATAAATTAGGCAAAGAATTATCATCTATTTCTGTTTAAGTTTTTCGACAATTCTTTACAGAAATTAATTGCCCTGCCTGTCGGCAGGGCTTTTTGTAATTACATTTTTTTGCAAAGATATGGAATGTAATTACATTTTTATTATCTTTACGCCATAATTTTAATATTTAATGTTGTGAAAAAATTTTTTATTTTAATGTGTTTTTTATTTGCAATAAGCAGTATGCAAGCACAAACAGTGAACGATATTCCGCTTTCGGAACTTGATGCCGAATATGTAATGATTGTTGGCACAGGTAAATTTTTGTCAAACAAAGTTAGTATCGAACTTGACTTCGGACAAAAAACTAAATATTTTGGCGGTGGAAAAGAACAAAAATTGCTAGATGAAAACGGCAAAAAGCTTGAATTAAATTCTATGATTGATGCCCTTAACTTTATGACTCAATTTGGGTACGAATTTGTCAATGCTTATGTTATTACAGTTGACAAAGGACTTGGTGGTGCGCAAAATGTTTATCATTGGGTATTACGGAAAAAAAGACAATGATTGTCAAAGATTTTTTAAAAACCGCAAAAATATTTTTTTGCGGTTTTTTTGTAATTACAAAAAAAGTTTTTACCTTTGTGTCGGAATAAATATTTAATGAAGCAATCGAAAGGTTGCCCACGTTTGTAGGGCTTTTTTATTTGCCTATATAAATTTAAGATTTTAGCGGTTGTTCTATTCCGTATAACAAAGATTGCTTCAGCAAGTGTTTATTCCAGCGGATTGAGTAACCGCTTTTGTTTTACTCAATATTAAATGGAATAAACACAATGAAAGAAAAAAGAAAAAGACCTGCAAACGGCAGGCGCGTTGGTGTACAAGGTGCAGCAACGGGAAAAATTACCGTGCATAAGGGTAATTCAAAGAAATCCAAACAGGCAGGTTTGGCAGAGGTATTTACGCTTGAGCGAAACGCTCACGGCGAATTTGAAATAATCGGGTGTTTACGGGAGGGCGTACTATGAAAACAACAGTTATTGTTAACCTAACAGGTTTTGGAAACCTGTTAGGTTTGGCAAATCGAAAAAAAATCAGAAGTTTTTTTGCTTATTTAAAAAGTTGTTGTAATTTTGCGATGTCTAACATTATTGAGGGCGAACAAAGTCGCCTACTTTTAGCAGGCTTTTTTTATGCCTGTACAAAAATATACGGTGTTATTCCCGTGCGAAATTATAATGAAATCGCAGCCCTCAAGGTGTTAGACAACGGGTCGGTAACGCCGTTTTCTGTTGCCACAATAAAAAATAATTCTGAAATGTCTAACACAGAAACAAATGCAGGTAGCGCGAAGCACAGTAGTGTTGCCGGCACGCAAGCGGAGCGAAACGCCGCAGGGAAAAGAGAGTTTTTCACCAAAAGAGAAAATAAGGTGGAGGGCGAGTTATGAGATTTTTCAGGAAAAGAAAAAGACCTACTTTGGAAGAAGTAATGTCTTATGTGATATATAATCCCGAAGATTATAATACTGTTTTAAGTCAGATTAATGCTAATCTGGAACACCGATTCTACTGTTTTTGCAAGCTGGCACGCAACAAACGAAGCGTATCTGAAATAATAAGATATATAAATCAATGTGATATTATTGAACTTGAGTTGCTAAAATTTGTGATTAAAAGAGGAGAAACAGACGAATTGAGTAAAAAAAATAATAAAGGGAATGCGTTATGAATACGGAAAAATTGCAAGCGGTAAATATCAACGGGGCTGTGCTTACGGATGAGTTGATAGAGAAAATTACTCATATTCAAAAAGAGGGTTATGCAAGTTATTATTATAACTCTTTAGACAGCATTAAAAATATTTTCATTCAATATTCGGACGATATTAATTCGCTCGAATTTAAAGATGTAATGACAATTCTTAATGATATAGTAGCCTTACAGGAATTTATGCAAATGTTTAAAATTCGGGAGGGCGTGCTATGAATGAGGTTTTAGTAGAGAACCTGCGTGCGGATTTGCAGGAGGCGCTGATACAGGCAGCGAAGGTGGAAGATGATATTATCCGCAGGCAACTGGTGGATTTTATTGAGAAGTGGTTGAGACTGACAAAGCAATTAACAATTAATAATTAATAATTTACAGAATTTCATCGTAAACCTGTCAGGGGTTGCAATTAAGTTTTTTAAATTGCCTGCGATGCTCCGCGCGAAACGTACATAGAAAGTTTTTTACCGGTATTTTATTCCGAAGGAACGCAGTACAATTAATAATTAAGTAGATCATGTTATGCACAATACATAAAAGTATCCAAGTCCTGAAAGGACGTAATTTTCATAACCGCAGGTCGCTGACCTGCGGCTGTTAAGCAATAAGGTCATGCTGCCTGAAAGGCAGGACTTTCTTGCGCTCAGTTTATCTTGCGTAACATGAGTTATTAATATTAATTCCGATAAAAGATTACAGTTGTGGCAGTGAACGCTACCCGCTCTACGTACTATTAAAATTTTGCAATTTGCCGCCTGAAATCAATGTTTTGTTTATTTGTAAATTTTACCTGCATACGAATAATAAAAAACAATTTTGTATATTTGCCAAATTAATACAATCATAATTCGAGTGAAACAGTTTGCAAGTTACATAATCACACTAATCGGCATAGTTTACGCAAGCAGCTGCGCAAATATAAGCAATTCGCTTAGCGGCGGACCAAAAGATACGATTGCGCCTGTCATCCTCAAAGAAATTCCGGGATACGATGAAATCAACGTAAACACAAAACAGATTGAAATGACTTTTAACGAATATGTCAAAATCAAGGACAGAAACAGTTTTATTGTTTCGCCTCCGCTGAAAAGCGCGCCTGTAATTTTTACGCGAGGCAAACGTGTAATTGCTCAATTCGATTCTGCTTTGAATCAAAATACAACTTATCTGTTTGATTTTGGCAGCGCAATAGTGGATTTGAACGAGGGAAATCCGTTAGGCGACTATCGTTTGCGCTTTTCGACCGGCGATGTTGTTGATTCGCTGCATCTGTCGGGACGGGCACGGCATGCGTTTACATTCGATTCCGTAAAAAACATGAAAGTTTTGCTGTATAAGGATGATACAGATTCATTGCCGTTTACAACGCCTCCCGACGCTGTTGCCCTTGTAAGCCGGCGTGGATTTTTTGTTGTAGATGCTTTGAAAGACCGTCCGTACAGAATAATTGCCGTCGAGGACAAAAACAACAACAATATCTACGATGCCGGCGAAATGGTCGGTTTTATTGACAGTATGATGATTCCTGTAGCTTTTGATGCTGATACAATGACGGTAGGCGACTACGAACACGATTCGATATCTGCGTTTGCCGATCTTCCGCTCGTGCGGATTTTTCAGGAAAATATCAATAAGCAGTATCTTGTCGAATATAAGCGCGAACAGGAGCGAAAAGTCGTCTTGTACTTTGCGCAGCATCATCCCGAAATTCATTCAATTGATTTTTGCAGCGGTGATTCTATAGCTATTGACTCTCAAAAAATAATTGTTGAAAAATCATATTTTGGCGATACCGTTACTTACTGGTTTGCAAATGATAGCCTGCCGTCGAAAATGTATGCGGAAATCGTTTATACAAAACCCGATTCAACAGGCATAGACATGCCAACAAATGCGATTATCAGATTCAAGGATTTTGTGAAAAATGACAACGCGAACAGAAAACCTTCAAAAGGCGAAAAAGATGAAAAAGACGAAATCCCAAAACTTCAAATAGCAACGCGGGTAAACGAAACGCTTGTGATGGAAACGGGTTTTAACCTCGTTTTTAACGCTCCGCTGACAAATATCAACTACGAAAAAATAAATTTTTACCAAATGGACGAAGAAGGCAAAAATCCTAAAAAGGTTTCGTTTGAACTGAATCCCGATACAGGCAATTTGTGTAATTATGTTTTTAATACCGATAAGTGGGAATCGGGATTAACCTATAATGTCGAATTTCTGGCGGGTGCATTTTCGGATATCTATAATCTCGAAAACGACAGCGTAAGCAAAAAAATACAAACACCTAATATTGACAAGTTCAGCATAATAAAACTTGATTTTACAAACGTCGAATGTAATCATATCGTGCAAATCATACGGAATAACAAAGCCGTTCAGACAAAGCAGACAAATACGAACGGAATATTGACGGTATCATTTATTGAACCTGATACGTATTCGATAAAAATCATTGAAGATAAAAACAATAATAATCGTTGGGACACAGGCTCGCTCAAAAAGCGACTGCAGCCCGAACGAGTGAAACTATACAGGCTCGCTGATGGCAAAACAACAATAAAATTGCGACAGGGCTGGGAAAATGTATTGCCTGTAGATGTAAAGGAGCTTTTTGCCGAATGACAGTTCAACAGACTTCATAAAATAACGATTATGAAAAAGATATTAATATTTACAATAATAACATTTGCGGCAGTAAGCGTCAAGGCTCAGCACTGGATTGGTGTTCGCGGCGGCTACAACAATTCGGACATAACTCTTGATATGTTCAGCTATCGGAAAACAAATTCATATTCGAGCATCAACTACGGACTGATATATAAACTGTATATCGACAAATATACGGGGCTTCAGGCAGAATTGAACAAAATGAAACGGGGCTTTTCATATTATGAAAACGATACGGTGCAAATTCGCGAATCATGGGAATTGCCTGTATTCGGGCATGGACGTCTGGAATTTGGCAATTTCATCGGTTTCTTAAATGGCGGATTTTACATCGGTTATGCGCAAAACGCAAAATACAAAATCAAAAGCGACAAATCGTCAAACGAAATATCAACATCGTTCAGCAGTCGCGATGTCCGCTTTGAATTTGGATTCGGGCTTGGCGGGGGCATTGGATTTCGCATATCCGGACGCGTTGAACTGCAGGCTGAATTCAGATACAGTTACGGCCTTACATATCTCTACAAGCCGAAATACAACGATGAACCGATTAGATATATACAGCCTGTAAGCATGCAGGTTTCATTCGGCGTTTTATACAAATTTGCAAATCTTAAAAAATAAAAAATGTTCTGTAAAAGTCTTACAAAATACAACCGGCGCAAGACAAATGCTGTGAATGTAGGAGATATTCCGCTCGGAGGCAATAATCCAATCCGCGTACAGTCGATGATAAACGTTGCCACAATGGATATGGATGCAGCCACTTTGCAATGCGACAAAATTGCAAAAGCAGGCGCCCATTACGTTCGCGCCGCAGTGCAAGGCATATCCGAAGCAACTGCAATGAAAATTATAAAATTAAAACTTGCGAAAAGAAAAAAGAATATTCCGCTGATTGCCGATGTCCATTTCAATCGAAATGCGGCAAAGATTGCGGCTCTGTATGTTGAAAAGGTAAGAATAAATCCCGGAAATTTTATTGATAGAAAAACCGATAAAATTCTTAATATTCATGAATACAGGGCAGAATTGAAACGCTTGAGAGACGAATTTGTTCCTCTGATTTGCATTTGCAAGCAAAATAAAACGGTATTGCGCATAGGAGTAAATCACGGTTCGCTGTCGGAAAGAATTATGAACCGTTACGGCGACAGTCCCAAAGGAATGGTTGAGTCGGCAATGGAATTTCTGAGAATTTGCAAGGATGAAAATTTTACCGATGTTGTTGTTTCGATGAAGTCAAGCAATACGCGCGTAATGATATATGCTTATAGGCTGCTTGTTGAAAAAATGAATGCAGAAGCAATGGATTTTCCTTTGCATATCGGTGTTACCGAAACCGGCGATGGAATGGATGCCCGCATAAAATCGGCAGTAGGAATAGGAACTTTACTTGCCGATGGTTTGGGCGACACTGTACGCGTTTCGCTTACCGAAGCTCCCGAAAATGAAATTCCCGTTGCAAAAATTTTGATAAGCTATTTCAAAACTCGTAAAAATCATAATCATATTCCCGATATTGATGCACACAACTATTTTCCGTACGGTTATCATCAGCGAAAAACAAAAGCCTCAAGTATTTTCGGAGGTAAAAATAAAATTGCAGTCGTTGCCGATTTGTCGCATGTTAATACTGTTTATGACAGGGATTTTGAAGACTTGGGATTTGTAAAAAACGGCAAAAAATGGGAACAGACGCCAAATTCTCCCGATGTCGTTTATACAGGCTCGTCATTACTTGATGCTGCAACACAAGGCATAACAATACTTTCGGACGAAATGGAAAACCTTGTCCACTGTAATATTTCCTGCTTCGACAGCAATTTTTTTGACCGGATAAATCAAAATCCGCAAAACATACTAATGCTCGAAACAGACAATACGAATGCCGTTGCCGAACTGCGGGCATGTTTCCTGATGCTCGAAAATGCAAATGTGAAAAATCCTGTAATAATTCGCCGAATATATACCGACACAGGTATGGAATCGCTGCAAATAAAAGCAGCCTGCGATTTCGGAGCATTGCTTACAGACGGCTTTGGAGATGCTGTATGCTTGCAAAACAGTAACATAGAAAGCAAGCATCTTACAAAAATCTGCTTTTCGATATTGCAGGCAGCGCGAGTGCGTTTCAGCAAGGCTGAATTTATAGCGTGTCCGAGTTGCGGACGAACACTTTTCGATATTCAAAAAACATTAACCGAAATAAAA
This sequence comes from Prevotellaceae bacterium, assembly GCA_031267135.1. GTDB lineage: Bacteria > Bacteroidota > Bacteroidia > Bacteroidales > UBA932 > JAIRKV01. The sequence continues at coordinate 6,130 of JAIRZQ010000187.1, read as the reverse complement.
AACAAAACATCGCATCTGGCACATCTTAAAATTGCGGTAATGGGCTGTATCATAAACGGAACGGGCGAAATGGCGGATGCAGACTACGGTTACGTCGGAGCAGGAACAGAAAAAATATCGCTGTACAAAAGCAAGCAGCTTGTCAAGCGTAACATCCCTCAAGAAAATGCAGTTGATGAGCTTGTTGCTCTCATTAAGGAAAACGGACAGTGGATGGAAAAATAATTTTCACGTATTCAATCATTCCTTAATAGCTGTTTAAGTTATTTATTAATAATAAATTACAGATAAAAATTAATGAATAGAGACGCAGGATTTTATGTATATATACATTAAAATTTCGGGACAATTTTACCGGAATATTTTTTCTTTTCGGTTTTAGATTTTTGGACATTTTTCAAGTAAACAAATTGTAGTAACATTAATACACGTCAAGGCAGGCGGCGTTCCTTTTTTCAACTTCGCAATTCCATTGCGCTTGATTGTCAATCAATAATTATGTCAAAATTTTAACATTTCTAAATTTTTTTTTGTCTTATAATTTACATAATAAGACAAATTAATAGTAAGCATATCAATAAAATAGCTATATTTTTGGATGTGCAAAAAAATTTTGTTAAATTTTGTAATATTCTAAAATTTAATTATTTTTGTGTGTTAAAATAAAAATATAATGTAAATTATAAGACAAAAAAAATTCAGGAAGTGTTAAAAATTTTTGCATAATTTCGGTTAATAATCATGCAAAATTGTAGTAATAAAAGAATCTTACTTATGAAATAAAATACAGAAACGTTGCCTGCTCGACATTCTATTAAAGATTCTGCAATTTTATGAAAGTCGACGGTGTTAACCGTAACAATATGAAATAAAAAAGGCTGCCTTAATTTGAGACAGCCTTTTTGTTTAATGTAATGTGGTTATTTTATATAATTATAATATTCTTCATCTGTTGAGCAGTCCCACCAAACAGGAATGCACCAAATATTATCATCTGCTGCATGCGAATTGATAGCTATAGCATTTGTTGCATTGTAGGTCAATTCAAGCGTTGCGGGTAATCTCCATCTTCTCTGCCAATAGGTAGGATCTGTTTTGGAGCCGCCTGTAATCTGAGCTTGACCTGCAAATAAAGGACCTCGGTCATAGCCCGGATAAACAACGCCAAAATTATCAATATTACCGGTACTGTAATTGAACCGTCTCATATCGTTCCAATTTTCAATACTGCAACCCATAGCAATATATTTTTGTAACATAATATCAGCCATCGTCAATTCGCCGGTGCTTTGGCAAACAGCAGCGCTGCTCATATAATTACTTATTTCAGTTGCATCCATGGGCCACATATCTGGATTTTGAAAACCTGCTGACTTCCATTCTGACAATTTGGCTTGCATCAGGTCAAGATGAGCCTGTATGCCATCTTTATAGGCTTGCAAAGCGGTACCTGTTTGTCCCTGACGAAACAATACCTCCGCTTTGATAAAACACATCTCGTGATAAGTAAGAATTTCCTGATCTGAGTTAGGACGAACTTGATACGAACCTGTAGAACCTACTGCTCCTGCCGACATGGCTTGAGTTGTGAAATACCAGTTCATATCCATTTCTCCCACGCTTGCGTTACCTGTAAGCGGAGAGTTATTACGCATATTCACATATACCGTATCTCCAGCATATTTATAATCAGTACTGTTTACATAGACAGAACCTTTTGGATATGTAACTTTAACCGTATCACCAGCTACCGCATAATTATGAATCAGTGAGGCAATAAACGTTGCTTTGTCAGCAGCATTATCAATCACATAATCAATCTTTACTTCCGCATGTGCAAATGTAGCGGCTTGAATGGAAATAGCACCGCCTGCAAGCAAACGAGTAGATGTTCCCATGAAATCAACACCTTTGGAACGAAGCCAATCGTAAGATTGAACTTTTCCGTCGGCACCTAATTTGATGTTAGTCATGCAAGCAGGAACAATCTTACTCATACGTGGATCTGTTATTCCTGATCCGCGCAAATTTGTCAACATATCATAGTAATATTGCGAAATGCGCTGATTACTGCCATAAGCGGTATAATCCCAATTTCCATTTGTCATGATAGGGTCGCCAAAGAGGGGTTCTGTTGCATCTGAAGATTTATTGTAGCAGGGCATTGATGTATTATCAATATTAGCCTGAGGCGCTTTTGACAAACAGTCTAATATATCCTGTGGATTGAATTCCGCTTTTTTAGAAAGTTTAAGTAAATAGCGTGCTTTTAACCCATAACAAAGTTTAATCCACGTATCAACATTTCCATTGTTCATTGGGTCGCCCGCTGATAGTTGAGGAGCAGTCAGTTCCTGTGTTTTACCAAACAGCTCAATTGCTTCATCCAATTTGGCAATACAGCCATTAAAGATGGTCTTTCCATCGTCGTAAAAAGGAGCTGCAGAACCGGTAAGTGCATCCGTATATGGCATTTCTCCATAAAGGTCAAGCATTTCCATAAAACCTAAAGCGTGAAAAACATTAGCGGCAGCCATATAATGATAAGCCCCGTCTTTCTCTGCTTTATTATACATATCCTTTATATTGGAAGACACCTGAACAAAAAATGTCTGATAAGAAGTTGTTGTAACTCCCGCTACGCAAGCCCAAGTTACGCATAAACTATTAGGAGTTGCATTGTTACTGTAATACACTCCTGCTGTGCAAGCAGTTCTAAAATTAGTAACTCCTGCTGTATATGTGTACCAATGTTCAATCCATGGTAATCTGGTATCCACAGTAGCTCTTTCATTAGTAGGTGAATTTGGATTATCATTGACATCTAACCAATCCGAGCAGGATGTTAAACTCAATATGAGTATAGAAACTGATATGAAAATATATATTAAATTTTTCATGATATTTATTTTTTATTAATTGTTAATTAAAAAGTTAAATTTATTCCAAATGATAAACCGGATGTTGCAGGCACACTACAATAATCAATACCGGTAGAACCTGAACCGCCTGTTCCGAGCGCCATACTTACTTCAGGATCCATTCCCTTGTAATTAGTTATCGTAAGCAGATTTGTACCTGTTACCGTTACAGACAATCCTTTTATGATATTCTGATTTTTTATCAAATTTGTAAAATCGTAACTGATTTGTACGGAACGTAATTTTAACCAGTTTACCGAAGTTGTATGATTAAAAGAGTTACTATTGTAATTATCCCAATATCTTTTAATCATGGCTTCGCCCGAATATGTTACACTTCCAATAACATAAGACTTGTCTGCTTCATAAGTTTGAGTATATTCATCTCCCGTATTGCTGTTTACACCGCTAACGGTTACCGATTGACGGTTGTTTAATGTGGTCAAATTACTCAAACCATAGCTAACCAAGTAATGTTCGGTACCATTGTAAACGACGCCGCCTCTACGGAAATCCAACAGGAACGAGAATGTTAAATTTTTGTATCGGAATGTATTACTCAAGCCGCCGATAAAACTGGGTTCACGATTTCCGATAACCCCATTCTGATCCTGTGATACTTTGTATAAACCTGTTGCAGGATCTACCTGATAACGTCCGTTTGCAATTTCATTGCCATCAGCATCTGTTTCACGCAGCCAACGGTAGCCGGTCAAGCCCAGAAAATATCCTCCGTTAGGAATTGAAGCAGCTCTTACACTACCGAATTGTGCATCTGTCGGGTAAAACACAGCTACACCCTTAAGAAACTCACCCAATCTACCTTTATTGTAAGAAGTATTCAGAGTAATTTCCCATTCAAAATCCTTTGTAGCAACAGGTTTGCCTGTTATCGCAATTTCCATACCTTTGTTAACAACCGACCCGTAATTTATCGCAGTCATTATATAACCGCTGGCATTTGATAAACGTGGGATAGCAATTTGGTTTTTAGTTTCACTGTGATAATAGGTATAATCCAGCCCAAGACGTCCATCCAAAAATCGTAATTCAGTTCCTATTTCCCATCCTGTTTGTATTTCAGGTTTCAAATTGGGATTTCCGCTCTCATAATAATTACCAGCGCCCATAAATCCATTATAATTAATATAGCCTGTTAAAGAACCTGTTGTGGCATAAGGGTATGCATCCTTACCAACCTGCGCCCAAGAAAGTCTTAGCTTACCAAAAGAAAGTATATCATTTTTGGGCAATAATTCCGTAAATACAAAAGATCCGGAAACAGAAGGATAAAAATACGAACGATTTTCTATGGGCAGTGTAGAAGTCCAATCGTTACGTCCTGTTACGCTAATATAAGCTATATTTTTATATGATGCGCGAAATTCGCTGAAAACACCAATCAAACGCTTTTTGGTGGTTGCATCAGTAAAAAACCTGTTTGCAGGAGGAACATTACCATGATTGAGTGTTCCGTCTGTAATGAAGTCATAGCCCCAATGCGTTTGATTGTGACGTTCTGTGTCTTCGGAAGTTGTACCCAGCAAGAGATTTAAGTCGAAATCGCCAAATGTTTTATGAAAATTAGTCATAAGATTTGACGAGATATAGGTATAATTATTATCGCTCTTATTCAAACGTCCGCCCTGATATATAGCACTGACAACAGAACCCGGAGCTATGTACGTATAGGCATCCGTAGTATACTGGTCATAACCTATGCGTGCCGAAACGTCCCACCAGTCAGTAATTTTAAACGAAGCGTTCAATCCTCCCGTGAAACGTTTGACTCGGTCGTTTACTTTATCTTTATTGATAATCCAGTAAGGATTTTCCCTGTCTGCCGCTAAATCCCAAATACCATCAAACAAACGATATTTTGATTCATCCTCATTGAGATATTTTGACATGTCTTCGGTTTGAGGCCAGCTGTAAACTGCTTCCATTGTGCCGTTGCCACCGCCAGAATACAAACCTTGATAAATCAAAGTTTTGTCTGTCTTTGCAATAGAATATGCCGTATTAGCGCTAACCGTCAAACGACCGTATTTTTGTTCTCCGTTGAAACGAAAAGTTGTTTTGTTGTAGCCTGTTGTTGCAACAAGACCTCCCTGATTATAATTTGAAGCCGACAAATAGAAAGACCCGTTTTTTGAACCTCCTGATACACTTACACTGTTGTCAAAAATAGTAACGCCTTCAAAGAAATTACCGATATTATCGTATAATTTAGTTCCATCTGCAATTGGTTGATTGTTCCATGACCAATACGTAACATCGGAAAAAACACCATTATTTGAATAAAATCCACGTCCAAACTTAGTTTGTACATCCGGCAGTTTATTTGCCCACGCTGTACTTAATTTGCTGCTGAAATCAACTCTGACAACGCCTTCCACTCCTTTCTTTGTTGTAATAATAATAACGCCATCGGCAGCACGGGAACCGTAAAGTGCCGCTGCTGCGGCTCCTTTCAGTACCGACATGTTTTCTATGTCTTCGGGATTAATATCCATTACACGATTTGAATAGGAAGTGTTGCTTCGTGTCATACCATCAGTTCCTGAATTACCTACAACATTGGTTGAATTGTCGTAAATAACTCCATCTACTACAAATAAAGGTTGATTTTCTCGAAGTTCTGATGTTGAATTACCTCCGCGAATTGTAATACTGGCACCTGCGCCTGCAGCACCCGAAGACTGTGTTATATTTACTCCGGCTATTTTACCTGCCAATGAGTTAATAACATTAGTGTTTTTGTTCTTCAAAAGTTCTTCGCTTTTGATGTCCTGTACGGAATATCCGAGAGCTTTTTTTTCTTTTCTGATACCCAAAGCCGTTACCACTGCTTCGGTAAGCTGTGCAGCTTCAACCTGAAGCGTCACATCAATCACATTAGCATCTCCAACCACAATTTCCTGAGCAGTATATCCTATTGCCGAAATAACCAGAGTCTGACCTCTGTCAACCGCAATGGAATAATTACCGTCAATGTCGGCTGAAACGCCCTTAGTCGTTCCCTGCACCTGTACGGAGGCAGGAAGTCCGAGTCCATCATCGCTACCGATGATTTTACCTGTTACTGTTTTTGTCTGGGCAAATGCCGAAACGCTTACAAATAAGCAGGCAATGGAAAACATTAAAAATTTCTTCATAATAATTAATTTTGTTTTACAATAAATTTGCGTTCTATAATTTACATTATA
>JAIRZQ010000178.1 GCA_031267135.1 Prevotellaceae bacterium | reverse complement strand
AAAGTTTATAAAGAAACGTGCTTTTGACACAGCCTCGATTGAAAAATGCAAATGATGATAATAAGAAAAAATAACAAATGGCAAATACAGAACCGCCTCATAGAGGCGAAATATTCATAGCCCCGTATAAGCATAGCGCAGCTCGGGAGTACAGAAGCACACACTGCATGTCGCGCGGGTTGCTTGCGGCGTTTCCGGTCATCGACAGTGCTCCGCGCGAAACCGTACATGGACGGTTTTCTACCGACATTTCGTTCCGCAGGAACGCAGAATCGACAAAACCAGACAGGTTAGAAAAAGAAACGTCATTGCGAGGCGGAACGCCGAAGCAATCCAAAAAAATACAGATAAAACTCTTTCCGGATTGCTTCCTGCTTCGTACCTCGCAGTTCGCAATGACGTGTTGCAGAGCTTTCGAGACACCTTCAATGTCGGTAGAAAAAGAAACAAAACCTAACAGGTTTCAAAAACCTGTTAGGTTTACACAATTACAAATAAACAATTAAAAAAAACGGCGAAACCCGAAAAGCCGGAACAGAGTAGGGAAATAAAAAACAAGTAAATATGAAAAAAAAATTATTAGTATTAATGATTGCAGCGGTAGCGATAACGCTTGCCGGCTGTAGCAAAGATGACGATGGCGAGGTATCGCAAGGTGATTACAGCACATCAATTGTAGGCACATGGAAATGCGTTTCAGGCGTTTACGATGATGGACGCGCGTTTTCCGCCTTAGACCTGTCAGTTGTTCTGGTGTTTGACCAATATGGGACAGTGAAAATGATAGATACAGATCATTCTGATTACTTTAGCGGCACTTACAGTATTTCTGGCAATACTCTAATATTATATGTTCAGAACAAAGCACTGGTTTTTGAAATTATATTAATGGAAAAAAACAAAATGGTAATCTACTATAATCAAGGTACTGGTACTTTTACAAAGACATAAACAATATGATGTGTAATTTAACGTTATAAAAAATGAAAAATATGAAAAAATATCTATTTATTATCGGATTGTGGGCGGCATGTGTCGCCCTGCCGAATACAGTAAAGGCGCAGTGGGGCTTTACTGTCACTCAAGGACAGAGTGGAAACTGTGTGGGTTGTGACGATATTAAAATCACAGTTATTAATATTGGCTCTATCCCTGTGAACGGTTTCCCAACCAGACAAGAATGTGAAGCAGCACGACAAACATTGGTAGGTATAAGGCAAGCTTTTGTTTGTGGTTGCACTCTTTATGTTATTTGCTCAAGTTGTACCGGTAAGGATATCGCAGGCTTTGACGTCGGCGGTAACACCAATGATGGAAGTGTTAGAGTCAGCGGTACCAGTCAAGGTTCTTCATACTATACCCCCAATTCGTTTGATGCATTACAGGACGCCTACGACCAGAAGAATTTCCAAAATGAAGTGCTGCTTGGAACCGACCAAGTTATAACCTACAATGAATTAGCTATCACAGGGGATATAAATTTTGATACAAGGTTCAAGAAACTTTACGGTGGAAGACCTGTACCCGGATTCATTCAATGGAATCCGGAAGAAAATCGGATAAAAGACGGATACGAAGCTAAAGGCAGCTATCAACTTATGAAAGAACTAGGAGAAAAATATGGATTAAATTTATCTAATTATTTATCCGAAGACCTCTGGAACAAAATGGGAAATAAAGCCGGAGGAATGTCATCATCCGAAATTGCAGAGTTTAACAAACAGTACGATAAATACGTCAGTGATGTAAGAGACAAGCAGAAGAGGCAAGATCCTATTTTTAATGTTTTTGATGAGGCATGGGCTTCAACAAAAGAAAAAGTGAAAGAAGATGCTATTATTCGAGCACAAGGAGCTATGCAAGCGCTTGGAGGAGCATTTGGGGTTGTAAGTGGATATACTATTGCAACAGGAGGGGAAATATTTGCTCCGGGTGTTGCCGGAGTAGCAGGCGCTATTGTTGCAGCTGATGGGGTAGACAATATTCAAACAGGAATGCGTCAGCTTTTTACTGGCAAAGAAACGGATCTCGTAACAGATGCCATAGGATTATACTTCGGATTGCAGAAAAATACAATTACTAACGCAGTAGGTATAATTGATTTAGGCACATCCGTACGTAGTATTTCTAAATCCATATTCAAAGCCAAATTTGCAAATTCTGCCAAATCAGGCATGAATGCCAAAGTGGTTACAAGTAATTCAGAGACTATTGCAAAGCTTAGAAACCTTAGTAGCAATAAGGGTGGAAAAATAATTAAAAGACCACCCAGAAAATTTACAGATGAGGAGATATCGTCCTATGCTCAAAAGTGGATAAAAGACCCTGATAACACAAAAAATGGAAAAACTCTATCAATAGGTAGATTTAGAGATAAAGTAGATAATCTGACAAGTACAAATATACATGACCATGAGTTAGGCAGAGAGATGACTTCGTATTTGGACAAACAAGGAGAATATAGTGTGTTTAATAATCTTGATTATACTAAATTAAAAGCAATGGGATATTCTGAGGATGAAATTTTTAAAATAAACGCAAAGGCTATTGAATTTTGTCTTGATAATGATTATGTTGTTCGTTTTTCGCATAACCCTAATGAGTATTCTACAAATCTTTTTGGCACCTTTAAAAAAGAAATGGATGTTATTAAAAAATGGGCTGACGAAAAGAATTTAAAACCCACATTTAAATTTGACAAAAAAAGAAAAGAGTGGATATTGATGTTAAAAAAGATTAATAATAAATAAGAAAATTATGTTATGAAACACTCAATTATTATAATTTTGATGTACGCATTTTCTTGTCATATAATGGCGCAAGAACAAGACTCAATAAATCAACCGCTCATTTTACTAAATAGTAAAATGTTAGAAGATGTGAATATAGATGCCCGTTTCATTAATTCTTTCGATTTTACACCCGAAGGAAAAATATTGCTGTCCTCTTCAAATCAATTTTATTTGTTAGGTTGGCAAGAATTTGCATCGCTCGAGCCAAAGATACAAGTCCCTATTTATTCGTTTGCCTATACGCAGGCAGAAGTTTTACTTCTTACTTCGGGTAATAGTCTTTGCCTGATGGATTCGCTTGGACGGCTCGCAGAATTGTTTAAACTTCCGAACGACAATATGGAAATAGTGGCTGGAGACAGCGTTTTGTATGTATATGATAAAGTCAAACAGGAAAAAGGGTATGCCCTTTATCAACTGCAAGACAACCTAACATATCAAAAATTAGTAGAACTGCCTGCTCCAATAACTTCTGTTGTTGAAACAAACGAAAATATTCTTTTTTCAAGCAAAAGCAGTATTTTTTCAATAAATGTAGAGAATAACAAAATCGAAAAACTTATACAGTTACCCAATGATAATGATGAAATCATATCAATAACAGTGGATGATAATAATGATGTTTTGTATTTTGCCTCAAAAGATAATGTTTATGGAATGAAAGACAACAAAGTATGGTTTGCTGTTTCCGAACTCGGCGGACTTGTTAAATATTATTACGACGAATTGTGTGTGTTTAATTCGGAAAAAAAATTATTGATATTATTTAATACAAATGGAGAATACAAATAATGAAAAATATACTTTTCCTCTTCATTGTGATGGTAATTATTCCATTTTCCCTATCAGCACAGAAATCAATCACTCAAAAACAGGCGCAAGCATTCATCTTGCAAGAGAAAACACAAGAAGCCGTTATTGCCTATGCGCAGTTGACAACCAAAGAGCCCGCAAATACAACGATTCTAATGGAATATGCCTACGCGCTGGCACGGGGCGGCATGTTCGAGGGCACGTTAATGCACCTCGATCGTGCAAAATTGTTGGGCGCCGGCAACGAATATTATTTTTATGCAGCGCACACTCTCGCCTTAATGGGACGCAAAGATATGGCAGATGCTTTTTTTGAAACAGGCGTCAATTATACTCCCGCATGGCTAAGCACGGCAAACCCTGCACTGCCTCGGGTATCGGCACCTGTAATTATAAACAGCGACAGTGACGATTCCACCTATGAACGAGCCAACACGTTGGCAGCAAAAGGCATGTTTCTGCAATCCCTTGTATTACTGCAGGAATTAACAGACAAATATCCTGACGTATATTTTCCGTATTTAAGCGGCAGTATTATTTTTGAAAATTTGAATTTGCACGGCAAAGCGGCAGAACTGCTTGAAAAAAGTATTGCACGTATGAATGAAACATTAAAACACAGTGAAGATGCGGAGTTGAAAGCGGATTTGACAGATGCCCTGCCTGCTTTTACTTCCCATTTGGATAGACTCATGCGGCAAACGCCGGTTCAAGGCAAACAGTCGATATTCCGAAAACTCAGAGAAAAATATAATCCCAAAACCATGCTTTACATCGGCGGGATGTATTCCAATTCGTTCTTCTCGTTCAATTCCCGCTTCGGCGTATTTATAGCCGATTCGTGGAATGCGGCTGCCGATTTGGGCATTTCAGGCGGAAGTGGCGCTACATACGTCAATTTGGGATTATCAGTGTATGAGCGGTGGAAATTTTTAGTTGGCGGAATAGGATTAAGCGGACAATTTGGCAAAAGCACCTCTCTGAATGTCAGGTTCACAAGCGGACTTAGCTTTTTTAATAAAAAGAAAAACAGAAGTACGGATATCTTTTTAACCACAGATGTTCCGTTACGGAAAGATGCTAAAACGACTTATGGAATTTCTATTGGTCGAAGTTTTTATTTTGGTAAACGAAAAGAGAAATGAAAATGAAAAAATTTTATATTATCATATTAGCCCTTGCAGTCGGGCATTATTGCACGGCGCAGCAAAGCGGGCAGAACGAATTGGTAATACCGTTCAACAATTATTTTGAATCGGATTCCACTACAGAAACTTCCGTCAACCTCAATGCAAAACAGGGATACATTGATGCATCAATGCAGACAAAACAGTTTATAATAGACAATGTATTGTCGTCGCGAAACCGCAAGGTAGCGTTTATCAGTTATGGCGACATACGTGAAATATGGGGAAAAGATGCATACGGCAATACCGTTTTGCTGGATTCCATCAACATGAACAGCAGCAATTTTGGGAAAATCCGCGAAAACAGTCAGAAATTAATCAAACATCCGTGGTTTTTCTATTTTGGCGGACAGGGCATGTATACTCCCGAAACGTCGGGTAATATTGCTTTCAATGCACGAGTAGGCTTTTTTCTTCTGTTGAATAAATGGGATCTGGCATTATCGTTGTCTTTGAGCCACACCACTAATCACGGTGGCGACGATATGGGTTATATTCCCATAGGATTAACGAGTAAATATTATTTTCCGATGACGGTTAAAAAGCAACGAATCAGTCCTTACCTCGGCGGCGGAATTGAATATGTAGCCGACATCACTAACGGGGAAAAGCAGATTAATTTTCCGATATTAGCCGGCGTTAGCTGGGCTTTGGGTCCCGGCAGTCTGGATGTAGGAGTACAGTACGGCAAGACAAGCAAATTTACTGCTACCGCAGGATATACCTTTTTCCCGTGGCGTAAGTAAAAAGAATTTTTATTGAAAATCTAAAGCATTAATCCTGCGGCTAAAAACAAAAGAAGAAGCTGCCCCGAAAGCGGGGCAGCTTCATTTTGATGTAGTATAATTTTTTGAGGTTCCAAATCTGTGTACGTATGACGAGTCTCATGCCATAATCGAATCAAATTACCGAACCGAATTGCTGCAAAAACCGTATGTCGTTTTCGAAATAAAGGCGCAAATCGCGCACTTGCCATTTGAGCATTGCAAGGCGTTCTACTCCCATTCCAAATGCAAAGCCCGTATATTTTTCGGAATCAATGCCGCAGCTTTCGAGAACGTTAGGATCAACCATTCCGCAGCCCATTATTTCGAGCCAGCCCGTACCTTTGCAGATATTACAGCCTTTGCCTCCGCAAATTTTACACGAAACATCCATTTCTGCCGATGGCTCGGTAAACGGAAAATATGAAGGGCGAAGCCGTATTTGCGTATCCTTTCCGAACATTTCGCGGGCAAAGTACAGTAACGTTTGTTTAAGGTCGGCAAACGATACGTTTTCGTCTATATATAAGCCTTCTATCTGATGAAAAATACAGTGAGCGCGCGCCGAAATGGCTTCGTTGCGGAAAACGCGTCCCGGGCAAATTATGCGAATGGGCGGTTTGGTCTGTTCCATTGCCCGCACCTGCATCGAGCTTGTATGCGTTCGCAGCAGTATATCGGGATTTTTTTCGATAAAAAACGTATCCTGCATATCACGTGCGGGATGTTCGGGCGGAAAGTTCAGTGCGCCGAAAACATGTCGGTCGTCTTCAATTTCGGGACCTTCGGCAATTACGTATCCAAGCCGCTTGAAAATCTCAACAGTTTTGTTTTTCATAATTGATATGGGATGACGCGTACCTACAGGCTCGCTGTTGGCAGGCATTGTCATATCAAAAATGCCTGATGTTTTTTCCTGCGATTTTTCAAGAAGCTCCCTGAATGAATTTATTTTTTCAAGCGTTTTTGTTTTGAGTTCGTTCAAGTCTTTTCCCAGCTCGCGTTTCTGTTCGGATGTAAATGCCTTGAACTGTTCAAAAAGCCGGGTTATTTCTCCCTTTTTGCCGAGCATTCCTATACGAAATTCTTCAACCTGCTCAAGCTTTTCGGAAGTAAATTTTTCAACATGGTCGAGCAGTTCGCTTATTTTGTTTTTCATGTCGATAAAGTCCTATTCTACACGAACAATTTTTTCAATCTTAATATCCGTAACCGGTCTGTCGCCTTCGCCTGTTTGCGCGGCGGCAATTTTATCAACAATGTCAAGTCCGCTTACCGTTTCGCCGAAAATCGTGTACGCTCCGTCCAGATGAGGCGTTCCGTTTTGATTGTGGACGATGTAAAATTGCGAACCCGATGATTTTTTTTCCGGATTTATCTGATCGCCCTGGCGGGCAGCTGCAACAGCGCCTTTTTTATGTTTGAACTGAGGAAGAATTTCGGCGTCGATTTTATAGTCGGGACCTCCCATGCCCAGACGTGCTCCGGGCTGTGCGTTTTTCGAATCAGGGTCGCCTGTTTGAATCATGAAATCTCTGATTACGCGATGAAAAAGAACTCCATCGTAGTATCCCGACTCTGCAAGTTTCACAAAATTGTCGCGATGCAGTGGCGTTTCCCTGTAAAGTTTAATTCGGACTGTTCCCAATGTTGTTACAATGTCGAATACAGGAGAGTTCGACGTTTTTACTTCCGCAATTTTTTCGGTTTTTACTTCTTCGTTCATTGTCTGTGTTTGTTTTTGAGCAGTATCTTCCGTTGTCTGGTTTACGGACTGTACTTCTTCGTTAATAATTTCTGTTTTGACCTGCCGGCTTTGCTGTTCGGTTTTTTTACCGCTGTTGCATGCGCATGTAGCCGCTGCAATAATTGCAATTAATAATAGTTTCAGTTTCATATCGTATTATTTTATAATTTGTGTCCTGTTTTGGTTGCAAAGGTAATTATAAGAATTGGAAAAGGAAAATTATAATACAAAAATAATATATCGCAGATTCAGCTGTTATCATCGCAGGCAGAGCAGGGTAGGAGAGTGCTGACCAAAAAGCTGAAAGCCGTTTTAATTTATTGCTTACTGTTTTGAAATGCGGCATGTCATATATTTGCCTGTTGGCTTGCACTTTTAATAATTCATGTAAAAGGTTTATTTGCAAGGAACTGCTGTATGCCGAAATAATCGGCTATCCGGAATAACTTTACATGATGTTTTTAAACTTATAAACATTAAACCGTATTCATAACCGATAATTCGAAATAGATTAGTATCTTTGATGCCAAAATAAAAACAGTAAACAATGAAAAAGATACTTTTAATTTTTATCGTAATGTTTTTTGCATTACAGCAAAAGACACAGGCGCAAAGCAATACGTCAACAGCCGCAAAAATCGACAGCATGGTTGATATTGTAATGCGCGACTGGAAAATTCCCGGCATGGCAGTTGCAATACTGAAAGACGGCGATGTGATATTGAAAAAAGGGTTTGGAACAAAATCGCCCGAAGAATTTTTGCCTGTTGACGAAAATACGGTTTTTCAGATAGGTTCGGTGTCAAAATCGTTTACGGCAGCGCTTGTAGCAATGCTCGTTGACGAAGGAAAACTGAACTGGAGCGACAAGGTTATTGATCATCTTCCTGATTTTAAGATGTACGATTCGCTTGCAACGAAATCCATACAGATACGCGATATTATGACGCATCGCAGCGGCTTGCGCGGTCAGGCAGGCACTTATATTCCCAATCTCGGCTACGACCGAAACGATATTTACGGTATGCTGCAGTATATGAAGCCAAAAACAGAACTGCGCTCTACATACGCATACAACAACGTAACATTTTTAATAGCTGAAAAACTGATTGAAAAATATACGGGAAAGTCGTGGGAGGAAAATATTCGCGAGCGCATATTCCTGCCTCTCGGAATGACAGGCTCGTCGGTGAACGAAGAAGGATTTCTAAGCAGCGAGAACCGAAGTATGTCGTGCGAATTTGAATACGACGGCGGAATAAAAAACAAATGGCTCTACGACGACGACCGCGCTCTGTTTTGGCTTACCACGATAGGTCCGGCAGGTTCGGTAAATTCAACCGCAACCGACTTGATTAAATGGTCGAAATTTCATCTTAACAGGGGAAAGGTAGATGGAAAAGAAATAATTTCGGAAAAAAACATGAAGTATCTGCATACGGGACAAATAATTACAAGCATGGATTCAGCGCGGATAACAGCTTACGGGCATTGCTGGTTTATAGAACAGACAAACCGCTATCGTGTTTATTTTCACACGGGAACGACATGGGGATTTACAACGCTTTGCGCCTTTGTACCCGAAATTGACTTGGGAATTGTAATTCTTGCCAATTCCGAATCGCCCGAATCGCCGCGATACACAATCATGCGAAATGTAATCGACTGGTTTATGTTCGGAAAGCCAAGCAAGGATTATCATGCCGAAATGTTCGGAAAATTTGTTAAAGAAGCCGAAGACGCCGGGAAAAATAAAAAAGAAGCGGATGCTGATGTTTCCGCATACCTGGCAAACGACCGGTATGCCGATACGTATCATAATCAAGTATTGGGAGATTTCATAATAACCGCCGAAGGCGAAAAATTATTTATTACGACAGCAAAGCAGGGCTGGAAAAGAGAACTTAAACGGACGGCAGGCTTGCATAAATTTGAATTTCGCGTGCAGGGACATACGTTTCCTTTGAGTTTTTTGCCGGCTTGCGATGCCGTTTCGGGACTTAAGATTGATTTGGGATACGATGAAGATTTCAACGTCTGGAAAAAGGAAAATTCGCCTTCATGCAGTGATTAGGATACATCCGGGATAATTGCCGGGTGATTTCAGCAAAACGGGAAATGCGTGAAAAAATATAATTACATGTTTTACATTGGAAGATTTAAGGAATAAGCTAAACGAAAAACAATATAAAGCGGCAACCGAAATTAACGGCGCATCGCTGATAATTGCAGGCGCAGGTTCGGGGAAAACGCGCACTCTCACATATCGCATTGCATATATGATTTCGCAGGGCGTTGCTCCGCAGGATATTCTTGCTCTTACTTTTACCAACAAAGCGGCTGACGATATGCGCGAGCGTATAAAAAATATTGTCGGCAGGCAAAATTCCCATCGCTTGTGGATGGGGACTTTTCACTCGATATTTGCACGCATACTGCGCTCGGAACCGGATGATACGGGATTTTCCGCAAATTTTACAATATACGATACCGCAGACTCAAAAAGCCTGATAAAGTCGATAATAAGCGAACTCGGCTACGATGAAAAAAAATACAAGCCAAACGAAATTCTGTCGCGAATATCACAAGCGAAAAATGCGCTTGTTACGCCAAGTCATTATGCATCAAGCGTAAGAATTACGGAAGAAGACAGAAAACACGGGAAGCCTTATATCTTGAACATATACGCCGCATACGTTCAAAAATGCAGACTCGCAAATGCAATGGATTTCGATGATTTACTGCTCAATACCAATATTTTATTTCGCGACCATATTGACGTTTTGAAAAAATATCAGGATAAGTTTAAATATATTTTAATCGACGAATATCAGGATACAAACTATTCGCAGTACATGATAACAAAAAAACTTGCCGAACCGCATGGCAATATCTGCGCTGTAGGCGACGACGCTCAAAGCATTTACGCTTTTCGCGGCGCACGAATTGAAAATATCCTGAATTTTCAAAAAGATTACCCTCGTTATAAGGAATTTAAGCTTGAGGAAAATTATCGCTCCACACAAACCATTGTGAACGCGGCAAACTGTATCATACAAAACAATTCAAATCAGCTGAAAAAAAACTGTTTTTCGAGAGGCGAAACAGGCGAGAAAATAGGAGTGATTAAATCCTATACCGACCGGGAAGAAGGATTTTTGATTGTAAATTCAATATCGGATACGTTTCACAAAAAACAGACATCATACGGCAACTTTGCAATACTGTACAGAACGAATGCACAGTCGCGAGTCTTTGAAGATGCATTGCGCCTTAAAAATATTCCGTACAAAATTTACGGCGGGCTTTCGTTTTATCAACGCGCCGAAATCAAGGATTGCATTGCATATCTTCGCCTTTGCGTAAATCACAGCGACAATGAAGCTTTCAAGCGAATTATAAATTATCCGGCGCGCGGAATAGGCAATACAACAATAGAACGCCTGCAGATATTTGCAAACTCGGAGCAAAAAAGCCTGTTTGATGCGGTAAAGTCGGAAAATATTGCATTGAGCGAGATAAAGCCTCATGCGCAGAAAAAATTACGCGATTTTGTCGGGTTTATTGAAAATTTCACGGTAAAAGCGTTTATTACCGATGCTTTTGAATTTGCAAAAGACCTTGTTGCGCAATCCGGAATACTTGCAGACTTGCAACAGGATATTTCGATAGAAGGTAAAAGCCGTTACGAAAATATTGAGAGCCTGATGAACGGGATAAAAGAATTTTGCGACAGCAAAAACAGCAACAGCGAAAACAGTGAATCAGGCATTGTGATAACAATAAGCGAATACCTTGAAAATGTAGCATTAATAACAGACACCGACAACGAAAAAGAAGAAGACAAAAATAAAATTTCGCTAATGACCGTACATCAGGCAAAAGGCTTGGAATACGATTATGTGTATATTGCAGGCATGGAAGAAAATATTTTTCCGAGCATGGGAAACAGTATTTCGGAAAACGAACTGGAAGAAGAACGGCGATTATTTTATGTTGCCGTAACACGTGCAAAGATAAAGGTGAGCATATCGTTTTCGCAATCGCGTTATCGCTGGGGAAAAACAGAATACAACAAGGTAAGCCGTTTCGTTACCGAAATAGATGAAGAATTTTTGGAAACAAAACCCTACGATGAGCCTGAAGTGAACGAAGCGGACGGCTATGGCTATGCCGACAGCTTCGAAAATAAAACCTCGCAACCTGCACGTACTTCGGTAACAACGTTTATAAAACGCCCGCCCGTGAAAAAGCATACGCCTTCGGAAAATTTTGCAGCCTCCGACAACAAAGACATACGAACAGGAATGCGCATCGAACACAACATTTTCGGTTACGGAAAAGTTATAGATGTTGATAAATACGAACCCGATGGCAGAATGGTTGTAATGTTCGACGACAATACCAAAAAGACGCTGCTGCTTAAATTTGCAAAAGTAAGAATAGTAAAATAATTCTGTAAAATTCAAATATTTGCAACTTCAAAAAGGCACCTGAAACAACTGAAAAAATATACTTTTTAAGGAACGATTAACTACGGAATTGAGCCGTCATTCCGACTTTAGTCGGAATCCCAAATACGGCATAAGATTGCGGATCAAGCGCGGGAATGACGGACAAAGATGTTATAGAGCCGTTATTATCACTGATAAATCATGGAAAGAGATAATATTTTTTAATAATATTTGTTAACATATAAAACTTTTATTATTTTTGCATTAGATTTTGTAGAAAAGAAAGGATGCAAAAGGCATGTGGAAATAACAGAAACAATATGAAAAAAGCCGCCGGATATTTGGCGGTTTCGGATATTTTGTTAAACACACACACACACACACACACACACACACACACCACATTGAGACCAATACCTTATTTAAATATACGTGCGCGACAATATAAAAATTATTTTTTAAATAACATACATATTTCAAACTCAAACGGCGGAAAAGCGGCAATATTTTTTCGCCTTATTTATTATTATTTTTCCAAACAATTAAAAAATTTTTATTATGCCTTTATTTTACAAGAAAGTACAGAGAGGGAACCCGTCTAATCAGTCGGCTCCCAAATTATGGTATCCAATCCTCAAAAGCGTAGGAATGGTTAAAGAAAAACAACTAGCCAAACTGCTGGCTGACGAAACAACGTTAAACCCGAAAGAAGCGGAAATGGCAATGTATCAATTATTGAAAGTGACGGTCAATTTGCTGCTTGACGGACATACGGTTCAACTGGGCGAGCTGGGCAGTTTTCGTTTGACCGCCCGCGGCGAAGGCGCAGAAACCGAAGCAGAAGTAAATGCAAACAATATTAAGAGCGTGCAGGTACATTTTATCTCGTCCGAAGCCTTGCGCGAGCAAATCAAAAAAGCCGTATTCAAAGATGCTTCGAGCTTGCAATAGCATGAATTAATATTATTTACTGTTTGGCATAAATTGCTTTACGGTGATGACGATGATAACGTTTCGGTAATAACGATGATGGCGACATGGTGATGACGATGATAACGTTTCGGTAATAACGATGACAGCGACACGGTGATGACGATGATAGCGTTTCGGTAATAGCGATGATTGCGACACGGCGATGACGATGATAGCGTTTCGGCAATAACGATGATAGCGACACGGTGATGACGATGATAGCGTTTCGGTAATAACGATGACAGCGACATGGTGATGACGATGATAACGCTTTGGTAATAAAGAACAGTAAACAAAAAAAGAAACGTCATTGCGAGGCGGAACGCCGAAGCAATCCGGTGAAAAATAAAAACATTAATTTATTATAAACAAAAATTGTCCGCACAGGAGCGGACGTAGTAAAACAGAAAGGAAAATATGAAAAAAACATTATTTATTCTATGCCTGCTGATGTTTGCAATGAACAATTTATCATTTGCGCAGGAAGTAACAAAAAAAAATCAACAAACTAAAGAACAAAAAGAGCTGGAAGATGCGAATAAGAAAAAAATAAAAGATTCGTACACAGAAGCACAAAAAGCAGCAAAAACGAATAAGGGAGAGGCTATTTCTCTTTACAACGAAATTCTTTCTATTGACCCTGACTTTTCGGATGCATACTTGAAATTAGCAGACATTTATGCAGAAGAAAACGATTATAATTCTGCTTTGTCGGCAATAGGTTTTTATAAGAAATATTTGGAACTGAAGCCTAAAGACCCGAATGTCAAAACCCTGAAAGTTAAAATATCCCTATTGGAAGAAAAACTGAAATCAATGGAAGAACGTTCACAGGCAGATAAAAATATTACATTGAACGATGTTTCCGTTGAAGAAACAAATGCTTTTGACGAAATTGAGTTTACCGATGATTACCTGAAAGGACGATGGGTTTCTGATGTATTCAGTTCTGCCAACGGGCGCGAAACATGGATACTTGATATTGATATTGTTCGCAACACTATGAGAATCACAATTGCTCCCTATTCGTTTATAACTGCATCATCTCTTTTGTATTATTATTCACCAAATAGGCAAAACGGCAACTATTTGGATGCACTGGTAACTTCTACGGCTGAAGGAATAATTTCCGAAGATGCTAATGATCTTAATTTTAAATACGAAATAGACCACCATTATCTGCCTGTTAAAACGGCAGGCACGACAGGGAAAGGGCTTAACCGTAAAGTAGGGGATGTTATAGATAGACTCTTAAAATCTAAAAATCCACTGTCAGGTCTATTGGGAGACGTACAGGATGTATTTGCCGATGCAAAACAGGAGGAAATTTTAGCCAACGATATTCAAGTAGATACCTATGCATACTATGATTTTAAGCTGAAGCCTACAGCAAGCGGCTTAAAGGGAACTGTGTGGATATTCAGGCAGCAAAAATCGGAAAGGGGAACCAAATATTTGATTAATACTGTTGAAGAATGTAATTTGTATAAAGTAAATTCCAACTACACAGGATTTACATTTGCCCGTGCAAAGGATAACGATAAAGACAGAATAAAAGAAAAAACCGACAATTACAACCGGTTAACAGCAATATTCAAGGAAAAATCAAAAACAGACAATAACGCATT
The DNA here is from genome assembly GCA_031267135.1 of Prevotellaceae bacterium. Taxonomy (GTDB): domain Bacteria; phylum Bacteroidota; class Bacteroidia; order Bacteroidales; family UBA932; genus JAIRKV01. The sequence continues at coordinate 29,991 of JAIRZQ010000178.1, read as the reverse complement.
AAACGATTTGGGATACTTATACTTAAATTGTAGTAACTGGATTGACGGTAATGCTGATAATTACTGGAAACTGGCGCTTAAATGTTTTGAAAATTCTGCAAAAGAAAACAATACTGCCGCCATGCAAAATATGGCTTTAATGTATAGATATGGTTTTGGAATGAAAGAAAAGGATATTATTAAATCTATTGAATGGTATAAAAAGGCAATAGATTCAGGCGACACTGATGCAATGGTATCACTGGCATACATGTACTTACTCGGAGAAAACATAAACTATGCCGAAGCGAAAGAATTGTACATGCAAGCCGCAAATAAAGGCAATATTGATGCCATATACGGAATGGGCTGGATGTATTCGGAAGGAATGGGAGTTGACAGTGACTATAAAATAGCCCTGGAATATTATTTGGCGGCAGTAAACAAAGGACATACAGGCGCAATGAATGCAATAGGCAATATCTATAAAAACGGTTTGGGAGTTAATCGGAATTATACCGAAGCGTTTAACTGGTATATGAAATCGGCAGAACATGGTAATGCTGATGCAATGAAAGAAATATCGAACATGTATCTGTCGGGCTTGGGAGTAACTAAAGACTTTTATAAGGCAATGGACTGGCGGCGAAAATTTCTTGAAGCAAGAATCGACAGAAGAATAGGAATGTCTATAGATAAAATACCCTATAGTTTTTAATTAAAAAAGGAATTTATACAGAATAAAAATATTGAAAAATATTAACAAATAAAATTTGAAAAATTATGAAAAAGATAATTGTATTTATATTACTGTTTGGCGCATATACGCAGATATTTGCGCAACCACAAAATAAGAGTTTTGAGCCACCAAAACACAATAAAAATTTTGAGAAAAAACAAAAAGTGATAGACGCCATAAATAAAAAGTTGGGAAATACTTTTAATAGGTTAAATGAAAAACTAATTGGAAAAGAACTCATTTACGCTGTCAAAAAATCTAACGGAATAGTTTATATACCAAAAACAGGCACGGACGACGTGATCGAACCTTGGGATGCATTTAATCCTAATGTATCATCTGAATTAACCCCAGGGCAAAAGACTGCAACAACAATAAGAATAAAAGAAATTACTCAAGATATCGCAAATACAAATAAAGAAATAACCGAGAAAAAAGAAAAAATTGGTAATATAGAAAAAGAATTGGAAAAATTGGCAACAGATGCATTAAGATTGAATAACGTAAAAAGCACTGTTAATAAAGTGAAGACGGCAGGAAATGCAGCGATAAATGCAGCACCGGCGGTAAATACAGCGATAAATAAGCTGACAGATGTGGAAGGGACATTAGATGACCAAATAAAGGCAAAAACAACAGAATCGGTAACGGAAGGAAAGGCATTAGAAGCTCTTAAAGTTAAATTAAAAGAGTTACAAGATAAAAAAGCAGCAGCTGAAAAAGCCTGTCCAGAATGTGCAACAGCAGCAAAAAATAAATAATATCATTAAACCTTCAAAAATATGAAAAAGATTATAATTTTTATTTTATTGTTAAGTTCGTTTGGTATCAGCGCACAAACAATAGAAGAATTAGAGCGCCAAATACGCGAATTACAATCAGAATTGAAAGATATTGAAGACTGTATAGAAGAACAAAAATCTGCTCAACAATCGAATGCGGCAAAAGCATCCAAAGCAGAAAAAGATGCAAGAGTAAAAGCCGTAATTAATAAATTCCGTGCTCACCAAACACCGAAATATCAGACAACAAACAAAAAAGGCGCTTCAACTCAAGTAAGCGAAGCAGAAAAACGCAGACTTGCCGAATGGGAACAAACAAGGCAAAGATGGCAGCAATTTATTGCATCGGAAGAGAAAAAAGAAGTATTTACTGTAAACCTTACCCACTTTTTAAATACTGTAAAAAATACAATCTCACAAACAGGTAAAGTTGTAAATTCTAAAGTTTCTGAACAAGTGGCAAAGGATATTAAAGAAGTGTTTCCAAACATGGGAGATTGGGTAAATCTTAAGAAACATGGCGAAACGCTTAAGAATGCAGTTGTCGGTATTAATGCGACAAAGGCAGTATTGCTTAATGATAAATCTGCTTTGGTAAATGATTTGAAAGCAGCAGGCGAAAAAGTTGTAAAAAGTTTATTTGAAAAAGGCTCTGCGGCTTCTAACACGATAAGCAGTGCTATTGCTCTCCCAAAAATTGGTAATGAGCTTAAGGAATTATATAGAAGAACAGTAAATAGAGTAAAGGATCTTGCTAATAATACAGTAGAGGATATATTCAGTAATAAATCTTCTTTTTATAATCGCCAAAACAAAAACAAAAAGACAGAAAGGGATATGTACCAGGATGCAAACAACACAACAAATAGGAGTATGAAATTGTATAATAACAAATAAAAATTGTAATATGAAAAAAATACGGTACATTTTAATAATATGCTTGTCAGCACAATTACTGTCATGCAAATCGAAAGAAAATCAGGAAGAAGCAGATATAGAAAGTTTTTTGCCGAAAGATGCCGTATTTGAACTGTTGGCGGATACTACGGCAGGTCTCAATAGCGACAGTTTGATTGTGTTTTTGGATTTTTACAATAATCCCTGTGTAATGTTTAATGGTGTGGTTTCTGATATTCTCAATGACACTGCTGTAACCGACTTTCGATATATTGTGAATGTCCCGTTGCCAATTACCTCAATATGCTGTTATGATAATGGCGATATGTTTACCATTGCACAAAACGAATTGTATCAGTATAAAGAAAACAAATCTGTAAAATTGGCAGAACTGCCGGCTAATGATTTGAAACTTGAAAAAGCGGATTACAACAAATTGTACATTTATGGTGCAGTTTCCGACAGTATTAATGAATTATACTTTTTTGATGTCAAAAAATCCAAAGTAGAAACTCTTGTCAGTAGCAGAGACAAAATATCGGCAGTGTTCGGAAATGGAGATACAACCTATGTAAGTATAGCAAACAGCGTGTTGATGCTTGCAAATGGAGAAATACAGCCTATATTGGAAAACATAGACGCCACTTCATTAACAGTCATAGATGGAAAGTTATTTTTTGCAAATGATGAATTTATCGGCGTATGTTTTGCACCATATAAATTCATTCCTCTTATTCAAATAGGCGCGACACAGCTTTTGTCCGACTATTCACAATTATACATTGTCTTTGCTAATGGTGCATTTGCTTCATTAAGCAATATTGCTTCATTCGACAATTTTTGTGCAACAATAGATTCAATAGTTGCTCCTTAAAATGTGGGCATAATCTTTCATTCGGCGTAGCGTCTTCGCTACATCGCCATATAAAAGCGAGCGTCCACGCTTGCTGCAAAGCAGGAGCTTTGCTTTTAGCACGACGCAGTCAGGATACTGCGCCGAACGGAGTATATAGTTGCCACTTAAAAAGGTCATAAATCATTTATTAATAAATAATTATGAATGAAAATAAGAAAAAAAACTGCAGGGTTTTAATCAATACAGACATAAAACTTTGCAAAATAAATAATGTTCTCTTTTTCCGTTACTTTTGCCTTGACGCAAAAGTAACCCAAAAGTCAAGGCTTATACTTCTCGGCGACCCGCTAACGGCTCGACGGCTAACGAAATTAATGTCTCGCTTCGCTCAACGGAATTCCGTTTTAACACCGTCTTCGCCGAGCGGGTTCCCCGCCTGCGAAGACGGTGCCGTTTTTATTTTCTAATCAACTTTTGTTTTCGCGTACAGGTAAATTTTTAAACTATTCAACATGCAGAAAAATTAAAGGAGCAACTATATAAAAAAATAGCCGGATTTATTTTTGCCTTTTATGAATAGCCCGAAGTTGCAAAACAAAAAGAGACTGCCTAAAAGCAGTCTCTTTTTTATATGATTTTATTCCGAAATTATTATGGAATTAAATTTTTAACTTTTTCAAATGCTACATCATTTTGCGCTTTGGCTTTTAATGTTGCGTCTTTTGCAAAAGCGTCCGTCAGGTAATTAGTTATATTGCCTGTATTTCCTTCTTTTGCAGCAATTACGGCTTTAAGATAAGATGCTTTTCCGGTTGCGTCGGTTACTTTTTCCAAAACGCTTTTTGCTCCGTTCAGATTATTGTTCAAATATTTTGCCAGCGCTTCGTTAAACGAGTTTGTTCCTTCGAGCGTTGTAGCCGCCGAGTTGTAATCGCCATTTATTATGGCTACGGCTGCAAGGTTTTGCTTTGCAGATGTTGAATTTGCCTGTACAAACGATTTTGAAGCGTCGCCTGTGTTTCCGCTACGTAATTGAGCAATACCGAGATTATTAAGAATTTCGTTATTCTTTTTACTTGCTGCGTTCAATGCTTTCTGTGCTTCATCGGTTTTTCCCTGTTTAAGAAGCATGGCTGCATAGTTGTTAACAGCACGTTCGTCTTCGTATTTATCTGCCGCTTTTTTATAAACCTGGGCTTTTGTTTCATAATCATCATCTTTCAGCAAAGTTGCCGCATATAGAAGCGCATCGGCATCAAGATTATTGATTCCCTGTGTTCCTACAAGGGCAAGAAGCTCTTCGTCGCTGAAATTGTTCACCTTAACTTTTGCAGTTAAAACCGAACGGCGCAATTCCGGTAAAACTTTTTCTTCGAGAACCGAGAAAACTTTTGACATGTTTCTGATTTCTTTTTCGCGAACAACAGGGTCTTGATACATTGACAGCACGCGTAAGATTAAATTTTTATCGTCGATATTTGATTCTGAAACCAGCTTTTGGAAACCATCCCAGTCTTCGGCTGTGTATTTCATTTCGGGAGATCCTGAAGGCTTTGTTTCTTTTTTTGAATAAAGCTTGTTAAAAGCATCGTTTGCAGTTTTTCCTCTTTCGCTTGACAGAGTTTCGTTGCGTTCCAGTTTACCTTCGGGCGATGCGTATGCTGATATTGACAATCCCTGATATTCAACTTTGTTACCATCGGCAATAGCATTATCAACAAAAGCCTTTAATTCTTTTATCTCATCTTTGGTTAACTGGTCTTTCTTTACATTTGACTTATTCCAGTCGTATTTTATTTGGGCTTCTTTTTCGCTGTAAGTAAACTTTTTATAGCTGTCTTTTTGCAATTCTATCACACCGCTTTTGTCAACAAGCAAAGCCGTTGATACTGCACCATCAGCCAAAAAGTACGGTTCGTCGAAATCGTATTCCTTGTCCTTGTACAGCAATTTTGCACGTAATTCCAAATGGCATTTTTCCATACCCGGAACATAGTCGAATTTTAATTTCTGGCTTGTTTTTCCTCCTGTATTTCGGATTACTTCGTAGTTGTCATAAATTTTTTCTCCCTGTAATCTTTTTACGGTACCGGTAACTTCGCCACCCTGATAAACAAGTACAGGCAATAATTGCAAGCCTGCTTTTTTGTTAAAATACTTTTCAGGAAATGTTGCCGTCCATTCTGCTTCGATAGCATTTCCCCTGATCTCCAACTGTGTAGGCGCACAAGTAATGGCTACATCTTTTGCCGCTTTTTTCATTTTCAGCGGGCTACTGCATGACATCATACCCAAAACAAGTACGATAGTAGCTACAAACGTTAATTTATTCTTCATAACTTTATTGTTAATTAATAATCATTCATTCATTTTTTATGCCACAAAGATAATTAATCTATTTCAAATATACTGTTAAAATGTTTTAACGGCTCAATCTGTTTTATAAAATAAACACATTATCCAAAACGAAATGCAAATCCATTACCGTTGATTTGCTTCAATGTTTTATTTGTAATATTCTGATTTTATAATTGTTGTATTTTAATTGCGATATTTTGACGTTTATATGCAGGTTCTTTTTCGAGTTCCGAAATTTCTTGCAAATTTAATCCTGTTAATTGTTTTTTTACAGTTATATTGCCATTAATGTACGGTTTTTCAGGTGTTATTGGATAAACATACACTTCGGGTACATTACTCATTTCGGGTACATTATTCATTTCAAATCCTGTTGCTATAATCGTAACGCGCAATTCGTCATCGAGCGATTCGTCGTAAACTATCCCGCGCTTGATATTCTCTACTTTTCCCGCTTCGCGCTGAATATAATCCATGATTTTGTGGAGTTCATCAAAGTTCAGTTCCTTTGTTTCACTCGAAGTAATGTTTACAAGTATATTTTTTGCTCCTTTTATCGAATTGTTATTCAGCAACGGCGATTTAAGCGCTTCGTCAACAGCATCCATAGCTCGTTTTTCGCCTGTACCGTATCCTGTTCCGAGCAAGGCTACTCCGCTGTTTTTCATCACTTTTTTCACGTCTGCAAAATCAACGTTTATAAAACCGGGTTTCGTAATTATTTCGGCAATGCCTTTTGCCGCAGTTGTCAATATTTCATCCGCTTTTTTAAATCCGTTACGAATTGGCGAATCTCCGTATATTTCGTATAATTTATTATTGCTGATTAGAAGCAGGGTATCGACGTTGTCTCTCAATTCGTTTATTCCGGCAATAGCTCTGCGGTAAGGTTCAATGCCTTCGTCGATGAACGGAAGCGTAACGATTGCTACCGTAAGTATATCCATTTCTTTTGCTACCTTTGCTATGACAGGAGCAGCTCCTGTTCCCGTACCTCCGCCCATTCCTGCGGTTATAAAAATCATTTCGGTATTGTCGCTAAGCGCAAATTGGATTTTTTCAATATCTTCGATAGCCGCCTGCTTGCCTATTTCGGGATCGCAACCTGCGCCGCGTCCGCGAGTAAGCCCGTATCCGAGCTGAATTTTATTTTTTATTGCACTGCGTTGCAGTACCTGTCCATCGGTGTTGCATATTATAAAGTCAACTCCGGCAATTCCAAGTTCTGCCATGTAATTTACAGCATTGTTTCCGCCGCCGCCTACGCCAATAACTTTTATTACCGCACCCTGCGGTATATCCCAATCACTGGGGACAAAATCAAAATCGTTTTCCATATTAATTATTTTTTATACGTTATTTATTTTTGGAATTAGTAAATCTGAATAGAAATTAAATTTATAAACTATTGAAAATAAAATAATTATTATTTATTTACTGATTCCTTATTGTTATACTTTGTCATATTCAAACAGAATTCCATTTTTAAAACCATCCCAAATGCTGACTGGTTTGCTTGGTTTTTTACGATTATTTTCGTCAATTGGTTTTTTTTGAATTGAACTTGCATGCGCAAAACCTTCAATTATAAGCCCTGCCGCCGTAGAATATGACGGTTGAGCAAGTTCCTGTTCCAAATCGCTGCTTATATCAGCAGGCTCTCCTATGCGGATTCTCATGTCTGTTTGAGATTCGGCAAATTCCGTGAAATTTTTCAGCATCGAACCGCCGCCTGTGAATACAATTCCCGCATTTAATTTATCTGCAAATCCCGACTGCTCTATCTCAAACATAATGCCTCCAAGTATCTCATTCATACGCGCATTGATTATTTCGGACAAGTCATTGGGCGAAATTTCCTTTTTTTCGTTTAGCGGAATATATGTATTATTCGAAGATGTATCGCCGAAACACGAACCGCGTTGTATTTTTATTGACTCTGCAGTTTTTTCCGGTATTCCGCAGCCTGCTTTTATGTCAGCCGTAACATTATTTCCTCCAAAAGGGATCAACGCCGTATGGCGAATTATACTGTCATGATAAATAACCATATCGGTTGTACCGCCGCCAATATCAACCACAGCTACGCCTATTTCCCTGTCATTGTCGTTGAGTACTGCTGCTGCCGAAGCAACAGGCTGAAGAATCAAACCGCCCAATTTGAGACTGTTGTTTTGCAGGCATAGTTTGATATCGTTTATTGCTGATGTTTTTCCAATCACAATATGATAATTTCCTGTCAGTTCTTTGCCTCTCATTCCTACAGGCTTTCTTATTTCTGTTTTATCGTCAACACTGTAGCTTTGCGGAATTACATGTATAATTTCTTCACTCGATTCCTTTTGCAGCGAATACATTTTTTGCCGTAATGCATCAATTTCCTCCTGCGTTATCAGCGATGTTTCATCGTTGCGCAATTCTGTTACGCTCTCGTTCAGACATCTGATATGCTGTCCTGTAATTCCCATATAAACTTCGGAAAATTCAAGTTTCGATTCTTTTTTTAACTCATCAACACATTTTTTAATCAAGTCCGTTATATCCTGCAGATTTTCTATTTCGCCACGTACAATTCCTGCAGATTTAAGTTCACAGCTTGCCAAAATCCTGTAATATTCAGACTCTGTTTTTTCGCCTATTAAAGCAACAATTTTTGTTGTGCCGAGATCAATAGCGGCAATATAATTTTTCATATCCTTATTTTTTACAAATTATCTGATTTTTATATTCTATATTTAGAATTTTATATTTATCCCAACCTATTGCAGGCATTGCATATCTATAAAATTTTTGCAGTTTGTTCAGTTTTGACTTGAAATTGTCCAAACTGCCGAGTTCTATAATATGCCCGCCAATTTGCGGAATTATTTCAATCCGGTTGTTTGTTACGTTAATTTGCTCGATGAGCTTATTCCAGAATGCATCTTTTTGCAAAAAAACGGCAAATTCATAAAGCTGATTCATGAATTTTTCGTTTTCATTCTTTTGGATTGATAATATTTTTCCCGTAACGACAGGAATATTCAACTCGGACCCGGGTGAAAGCGGAAAAGAATATCCCGTATCATCAATGTAACATCGCATATTTTCGCATTGTATACGTAAAACAGGATTTCTTTGTGTGATTTCAACATTTAGATTCGCATCTATGGTTGTGAATACATTTATTGACTTTATAGCTTTGTTTGTGCTTAAAATCCGCTTTAATTTAAGCGTGTTGATTTTATTAAGCCTTTCGCCGATGACCTTTTCTCCGCAGTTCAACAATATTGATTTGACGCTGCCGGCATCTATGAACGAAGACCTATCGCCGTTTGTTATAATTACATTAATATTTCTGCATGTCAATGTCTGTTCTTTGTTATCGACAAAGGCAAATGCAATGAGCAAATATGCGATAATTGCCGCTGTCATCAAAGTTGTAAATATGTATTTTACTATCCTGTTCATGACTGTTTGTATTTACGGATTTAATTTTTTATTTAATATTTTTGTTATCGGTTCAACAAACAAATCAATATCGCCTGCGCCTAATGTTATCAGTATGTCAAATTCATTGCCGCTTACAATGTTTAGCAATTCGCTTTTCTTGCACAGTGTTTTTTCGCTGCATTGCACGTTATCGAAAATTATTTTTGATGTTATTCCGTCTATCGGAAGTTCGCGTGCCGGATAAATATCAAGAAGTATCAATTCGTCGGCAAGGCTCAGGCTTTTTGCAAAACCGTCGGCAAAATCGCGTGTGCGCGTGTACAAATGAGGCTGAAAAATTGCAGTTATCTTTCGTCCTGCAAACATGCTTCTTATTGATGTTATTGTTGCTTTCAATTCTTCGGGATGGTGCGCATAGTCGTCGATATATGTCAGCTTTGATGTGTTTATCCGTACATCCATTCGTCGCTTTACGCCGGCAAAACCAGCCAAAGCATTTTTCAGTTTCTGTTCATCGACGCCAACAGTCCATGCTAACGCAGTTGCCGCAACTGCGTTTTCAACATTAATTTTTCCCGGAACGCCAAGTTTGCAATCACTGATTATAAGGTTAGGAAAATGAAGGTCAAAACTGCAACAGGCATCATCGCACAACTTAATATTTGATGCATAAAAATCGCAAGGCTCGTCTAATGAATAAGTATAAATACTGATATTGCTTTTTGGCAGCTCTATTTCGGTTCCCTTTTTGATTATGAGCGTTCCGCCTGATTTTATTTGAGAAACAAATTTACCGAAAGCATTACGCATTTCATCAACATTTCCGTAAATATCCAAATGGTCGGCATCTGTCGCAGTAACGACTGCTGCATTTGGGAAAAGCTGTAAAAACGAACGGTCGAATTCGTCTGCTTCGGCAACTAAATTTTTGCTGTTCGATAATAATAAATTTGAATTGTAATTTTTGGAAATTCCTCCCAGAAATGCACTGCATCCATCGGCGGCAACCGTCAATATGTGCGCGAGAAGCGTTGATGTGCTTGTTTTTCCGTGAGTACCTGCAACTGCAAGCGTGTGTTTGTCTCTTGCAATAAGTCCCAGTGCTTTTGACCGTTTTACAACATTAAAATTATTCGATAAAAAGTAGTTCAGTTCACTGTGTTCTTTTGGTACGGCAGGAGTATATATAATCAAAGCGGTTTCGGCGTTTTTGCAAGTTTCGGGAATTAAAGCGATATTATCTTCATAATGTATAAGAATGCCTTCATTTTCGAGTTCCTGCGTAAGCGTTGATTTTATTCTGTCGTAACCGGCGACAGCAAATCCGTAATGCCTGTAATATTGAGCTAAAGCGCTCATTCCGATTCCTCCGATTCCGATTAAATATACTGCATTTGGTTTCATTATTTTACAAGTTTTAAAATTTCATCAACAATATTGTCGGCAGCATTCGGCATTGCAAATTTTGAAATGTTATTTCCCAGCATGTTCATTTTTTCTTCGTTGCCTAATGTTTGCAAAACAGTATCAATTAAATCGTTCTGTGCATCTTTGTCGGTTACTTTTATGGCTGCATTTTCGTTAACCAGCGCCATTGCATTTTTCGTTTGATGGTCTTCGGTAACATTTGGAGACGGAACTAAAATGCAAGGCTTTGCAACAATGCAAAGTTCCGAAATCGTTCCCGCTCCCGCACGCGATATGATAATATCGGCAGCAGCAAAAGCCAAATCCATTCTGTATATGAAATCGAATACTCTTGTATTGTTCAGGGCCGAATAGGCAACTTCGTTTTGAGCCTGCGTAAAATTATTTTTCCCGGTTTGCCAAATCAATTGAATATTGTTATTGTTTATTCTGTTTAATTCTTTGATTATAACCATATTCAATGTGCGAGCGCCGAGACTTCCTCCGATAACCAGCAATGTTTTTTTTGATTTGTCGAGATTGAAAAATTCATAAGCCTCATTTTCCAGATTTTTAACATCAAACAAATCCTGACGGACAGGATTTCCTGTAAGAACTGTTTTTTGCTCAGGAAAAAACTTATGCATTCCGTTGTAGGCGACGCATATTTTCTCTGCTTTTTTTGCCAACAGTTTATTGGTTAATCCCGCATAGGAATTTTGTTCCTGAATAAGTGTCGGAATTTTCAGTCTGGCAGCGGCGCGCAGAATCGGCGCGCTTGCATATCCGCCAACACCAACAACAACATTCGGAGCAAAATCCTGTATTATCCTTTTTGCACAGTTCAAACTTTTTATGAATTTCAACAGCGCCGTAAGATTTTTAAGCGTAAATCGCCGTTGCAGTCCGACAACAGGCAATCCGATAATTCTGTAACCTGCCGCAGGCACTTTTTCCATTTCCATCCGTCCTGTTGCGCCTACAAACAAAATCTCAATATCCGGATTGCGTTTTTTCAATGTATTGGCAATAGACACGGCAGGATAAATATGTCCGCCTGTGCCTCCGCCGCTTATTATTATCCTTATTTTTTTATTACTGTTCATTGTATTCAACTGTTTTTTCATTAGCATCATTAGGTATATATTTTTCGTCATTTGATTTTTGTTCCGATACCTGCTGAACATTTGCAGCTCTGCTTACCGACAATATTATTCCGAATGCAGCTCCCATACACACTATTGAAGTTCCGCCGACGCTTATAAAAGGAAGCGTTTGGCCTGTTACCGGAAAAATGCCTACGGAAACGCCCATGTTTACCATTGCTTGAAAAACTATCATTAACATCAATCCCAGTACAGTAACGGACGAAAATATTCGAGTACATTTTTTTGCAATTACCGCCGCCCGGTACAATAATGCCATGTATGCGAATAATATTATTATACCTGCGACAAGTCCGTATTCTTCGATAATCATGGCAAAAACAAAATCGGAATATGAATATTTTATTAAATAGCGCTGAGTACTGTTACCGGGACCTTGACCGACAATGCCTCCCGAAGCAACAGCAATTTTTGCTCTGTATTCCTGTGTAAACTTGCTTGCTGTATTGCCTGCATTATTTGCTCCCACGTAAGTTTCTGTTCTGGTAAACATGGTAGATACGCGGGGAGGCCATTTTACCGTAAGCCCCATAACAATCAGCAAAGCCAAGCCTGCTATTGCAAGTCCGAATATTTTGAGCAAATGTTTTAATTTCAAACCTCCGATAAAAAGTATTGACATGCAAATAACTCCAAGTAATAATCCCATTGATGTTCCTCCTGCAAAAGTGAGTATGAAAACCGTTCCTATCGGTAAAATAATTTTTTTGATAACATCCTTAAATCGTTCAAAAGCATTATCTTCCAAAACGCCTGCAAGATACAGTACAATACTTATTTTTGCGACATCGGCAGTTTGCAAGCTTATACCGAATATTGAAATCCATCGTTTGGCTCCGTTTATTTCCATGCCGAAGAGTGCAGTGTATAAAAGCAAGCCAATGCTGACAATTAACATCGATGCTGCAAATTTTTTATAGATTGATATGGGAATACGATGAAAAATATACAGCGTTATAAATCCTGCTGCGAAAAATTTCAAATGACGTATTAGATACCAATAAGCGCCATGCCTGTATTGATCGTCTGCAGCTAAACTGTCTGCCGATGCAAATACTATAAGAACAGATATTAAAAACAGAATAATAATTATTCTCCAAATGATTCTGTCTCCGTAGAAGTGTATTTTATTTAATATATTCATATATTTTATATTATAAGTTTCTAACCGCTTTTTTAAATTGTTCGCCTCTGTCTTCGTAGTTTTCAAACAAATCGAAACTTGCACAGGCAGGAGATAATAAAACAGTGTCGCCCGAACAGGCAAGCTCATACGATTTTTCGACAGCATCCCTTGCCGAACGCGTCTCTACAATAACAGGAACCGCATCTTTGAAAAACGAAAGAATTTTTGAATTGTCGATGCCCAGGCAAACTATTGCCCGCACCTTTTCTCTTACCAGATCGGTAATTTCATTGTAATTGTTGCCCTTGTCGGTGCCGCCTGCAATCCATACTATTTTATCATTTATGCTGTCTAACGCATACCATACGGAATTTACGTTTGTGGCTTTCGAATCGTTTATAAATTTTATTCCTCCAATGCTCAGCACAAATTCAAGTCGATGTTCCACGCCTTTGAACGTTGAAAGGCTCCGGCGTATTATTTCGTTTTTTATATCAAGTACCTTGCCTGTAATTGCTGCTGCCATTGAGTTATAAATGTTATGCCTTCCCTTCAGCGACAAATCATTAACCAGTATTGAAAAGGTATTGCTGTTGACTTTTGCCAAAAGCGAATGATTTTCGATATAGGAACTTTGCGCCGCGCTTGTACGTTGCGAGAACGGCAGCATTTTTGCCTTTGATACGATTTTTTCGATATGTTCCATCGTTATTTTGTCGTCGGCGCAAAATATAAAGCAGTCGTCATCGTTCATGTTTTGTATGATTCTGAACTTTGATCGCGCATAATTTTCCAGTTTATAATCGTATCTGTCCAAATGGTCGGGTGTTATGTTGAGCAAAACCGCAATATCGGCTTTAAATTCATACATTCCATCGAGCTGGAAACTGCTTAATTCCAATACATAATAATCGTGATTTTCTGTTGCTACCTGCATTGCAAAGCTTTTGCCGATATTGCCTGCCAAGCCTGCGTTTATACCTGCGCTTTTCAAAAGAAAGTGTATAAGCGTTGCCGTGGTTGTTTTGCCGTTACTGCCTGTAATGCATATTTTTTTTGCGTTGCAATAACGTCCTGCAAATTCAATTTCGGAAATTACATTTATTCCTTTTTCCTTTATTTTTGTAAAAACAGGAGCCTTATCGGGAATACCCGGACTTTTTACTATTTCGTCGGCATTCAATATTTTATTTTCGGTATGACGATTTTCCTCAAAATCAATATCGTATTCTACAAGAATTTTCTTGTATTCATCTTTTATTTTCCCCTTGTCGGAAATGAATACATCAAAGTTTTTTGTTTTTGCTAAAACCGCCGAGCCAATTCCACTTTCTCCTCCGCCTAAAACTACTATTCTTTTCATATATGATTTATCTTAATTTTAATGTTATAATGCTGATTACCGCCAGTAATAATGTAATAATCCAAAATCTTACCACAATTTTTGATTCGGGTATGGGATTCTTTGGCTTTTGAATAACTGCATCTATTCCCGCATAACCCTGCTTTTGGAAATGATGATGCAAAGGCGTCATTTTAAAAATTCTGCGCCCTGCGCCATATTTGCGTTTTGTGTATTTGAAATACATCATTTGCATCATGACAGATAAGCTTTCGGCAAAAAACACTCCGCATAATATCGGTATCAACAGTTCTTTGCGAATCATTATTGCAAAAACGGCAATTATTCCTCCTATTGTCAAACTTCCCGTATCGCCCATGAATACTTGCGCAGGATAAGAATTATACCATAAAAAGCCTGTAAGAGCGCCAATAAATGCTCCTGCAAAAATTACAAGCTCGCCCGAATCGGGAATATACATTATGTTCAAATATCCTGCATAAATTACATTTCCCGACAAATAGGCAAAAATGCCAAGTACAACTCCTATTATAGCCGATATTCCCGTTACCATGCCATCCATTCCATCGGTAAGATTTGCTCCGTTTGAAACTGCCGTTATAATCAAAATTACGGCAAAAACGAAAACAATCCACGTAATTGCAGATGTCTGGTCGTTTCCCGGAACAAGCATGTTGTAGTCAAATTCGTTGTCTTTTAAAAACGGAATGGTTGTGATTGTGGATTTTACGTTAGTTTCGGTTGTCGTTACTACTGCCTGTTCGCTGTCAATAACGATACTGTCAACTTTTTCGCGCACAACAATGCCATCGCTGAACCACATTGTAAGTCCCACGATTAGTCCCAGTCCTATCTGTCCTACAATTTTAAATTTTCCTTTTAATCCTTCTTTATTATGACGGAATACTTTTATGTAATCGTCTAAAAATCCGATTAATCCGAGCCATATTATCGACACGGTCATTAGGATGATATAAACATTTGTGAGATTGCAAAATAAAAATACGGGAACGAGAATACTTAAATGTATAATGATTCCGCCCATTGTAGGCGTACCTTTTTTTTGCATCTGTCCTTCAAGACCCAAATCTCGAATTTCTTCGCCGATTTGTTTTCGTCTTAAAAATTTAATTACATACTTTCCGAAAATCATCGATATTATCAATGAAAATATTACCGCCATCGCAACTCTGAAGCTGATATACCTGAATACTCCGCTGCCCGGTACGCTAAAATGCTTATTAATATATTCAAACAAATGATACAGCATGACAGATTATTTTATATTGTTAAAAATTTCGCTGATAATTTCTTTGTCGCTGAAATGATGTCGCACTCCGTTTATTTCCTGATAAGATTCGTGTCCTTTGCCGGCAACCAGAATAACACTGTCAGTTTTTGCCATCATGACAGCCGTCCGTATTGCTTCGCGGCGGTCGGCAATTATTAAAGTCTTTTTCCGGCTTACAGGCGTGAGACCTTCGCACATGTCTTTCAATATGTCTTCCGGTTTTTCATTTCGCGGGTTATCGGATGTAAGTATTGTAAGTCCGCTGTTTTCACCTGCAATTTTTGCCATTATCGGACGCTTTCCCTTGTCGCGGTTTCCTCCGCATCCTACAACAGTGATTAACTGTTCTTTTGAGCAGATTTCGGTTATTGTTGCAATTACATTTTCGAGCGCATCGGGAGTGTGAGCATAATCTATGATTGCCGTTACGTTATTTTCTGCACGGATACATTCAAATCTGCCATCGGCAGGATTCAAGTCGCTAAGCAATCGCAAAACTTCGTTTTTTTCTATTCCGAGCTCACGCGCCGCAGCATAAACAGCCAGCAGATTGTATGCATTGAAAACGCCGATACACTTGGTCCAGACATCAGTATTATCTATGTTCAATAACATTCCGGTAAAGCCAATCTCAAGAATTTTGCATTTGTAGTCGGCAATCTTTTTCAGCGCATAAGTTTTATATTTTGCTTTTGTATTTTGCATCATCACTTTTCCGTTTCGGTCGTCGATGTTTGCAAGCGCAAAGGCGTTTGCCGGCAAACTGTCAAAAAATTTCTTTTTTGCTTTTATATATTCTTCAAAATTTCCGTGATAATCAAGATGATCGCGGGTAATATTTGAAAAAATGCCTCCTGCAAAAGTTAATCCTGCAATTCGTTCCTGAACAATGGAATGAGAACTTACTTCCATAAAACAGTAATCGCAGCCTGTTTCAGTCATTTTACACATCAGTTCGTTTAGTTGAATCGCATCCGGAGTTGTATGAGTTGCTTCGATTTTTTGACTGTCGATATAATTTGCTATTGTTGATATCAAACCTGCCTTGTACCCGTAACTTTTTATCAATCTGTACAGTAATGTTGCTGTTGTTGTTTTTCCGTTAGTTCCTGTTATTCCTATAAGTTTAAGTTTTGACGAAGGATTTCCGTAAAATTCCGAAGCAATGATTCCCATAGCTGCATTACTGTCGTCAACTTTTATGTAGCATGTTTTTTGGTTAAGCGTTTCGGGAAAATGTTCGCAGATAATTGCCGTTGCTCCCTGCTTTATGGCGTCATCAATAAAATGATGTCCATCGGTATTCGTTCCTGCAATGGCGAAAAACAGCTGATCTACAGAAATATTGCGCGAATCAAATCCAAGCGAACAGATATTTACATCGCTGTTGCCTGCAATTTCACTTACTTTTATTTTTGATATTAGCTTCAGTAATTTCATTATTCCGATACTTTATTTATATTTTCAAATTATATTTCCATTTCAAGATGTATTGTTGCATTTTTTGAAACAGCTGTTCCCGGTGCAATCGACTGTCGTTTTATTTTTCCCTTTCCCGAAAAAGTTACTTTAAGTCCTGTTTTTTCGAGCAGGTAAATAGCATTTCTCAATCCCATATTTATTACCGATGGAACTTTGCTGTCGTCAATCTGTATTTTGGTTGCAGTAAGTTTCGAGCTGTTTCTTGAAACGTTTACCCAATCGCTGCTTTTTGCATCGCTGTCAAAAGGAATATCCAGTTTTGACAGGATGGTTTTTGTCTGTTGAAATACAGTATTTTTCATATTCGGCAAATATAACGAATCGTTGTTGCGTTCGACAGGTTCATGCCAGTTTATATCCGAAGAATACAGTTTTTGCGCAATTTCAATAAATATGGGAGCAGCGTAGGTTGATCCGTAAAAATTACCTTTAATCGGAGGGCTGTACAATACAACGATGATTGAATATCGTGGTTTGTCTGCAGGAATGTAGCCGACAAAGCTTGCCTGATAGGCAGCTATTCCCGAAACATCCTTATAGTATGAAACTCTTGTCGAATCCGTAATCTGTTGACTGATTCCGTTTACAACCGTGTCTCTTACACGTTTCTTATATTTGTATCTTACACGTTGCGATGTCCCTGTTTTTCCTGCAAATTCAAATCCCAGTAAATCTTTGAATTTTTTTACCGTTCCCGAATCAACAACGCCCTGAAGCGCTTCACGCGCTTTCGATAACGCTTCTTCAGAACAGATTCGGTCGTTTATGATTTTGTCGGGATATGATTTTATTTCCTGTCCGTTGCGAATTATTTTTTTTACAAACTTGGGCTTCACCATTTTTCCATTGTTTGCAACCGCATTGTAAAATGTAAGAGTATGTACAGGCGCAAACTTGACATAGTATCCGTATGACGAAGGCGCTAATAAATTCTGATTGACCTGTTTTACGGTTTCCATTTCGGCATAAGAATGCGCTTCACCATCGATTTGCAAATTCAATGATTTTTGAAACAGTCCCATTGAATGCATTTTGTCGAAAAAACTTTGCGGATTGGCGCCGTAAGATTTTGTTACGAGTTTTGCAACTCCTATGTTTGATGAATTGGCAAATATTTTTTTTACCGAAAGTTTTCCGAAAATATGATCATCTCTGACTTTATATCCCTTGTACAGCCATGTCATTGTTTTTCCGTTTTTTTCAGCATCGGCTTCAACATTAATTACGTCATCCAGCTTTGCAAACCCGTCATCAAGCAGGGCTATTAATGAGGCAAGTTTGAACGTTGATCCCGGATCGCTTCTTTCCCGTAATGCATAATTGTATGTTTCATCGTAAGTTCCGTTGGGCTGGCGCTTCATGTTTGCTATTGCTCGAATTTCGCCTGTTGCGGTTTCCATCACGATTGCCGTTCCGCCTTCTATGGAAATGCCGTTTTCATTGCCTTTGTAAATTTGCTGCATCAGCGCTTTTTCGGTTGCTTCCTGTATATTCAAATCCAAAGTAGTAACAACATCGCAACCGGTTTCGGGCGCAGTATTCTTTTTGCTGTTTATTGGCTGATCTCTTTGGTTGACAGCCTGTAAGCCATCTTTTCCTCTGATATATTCATCAAACGACTTTTCAATTCCGCCTGAAACATGCTCTTCCTTGCTGTTGATTCTGCCTATGGTAGCTATTGCAAGCGGATCGTAAATGACAATGCGCCGCGTTTTTTCATTATGTATTAATCCGCTGCTTCCTTTGCCAAGTTTGAAGATGGGAAATTTTAACAACCGTTCCAACTCGGCATAGTTAATATTTCTGTTGCCAATGGCTTCGTTTCGATATTTTTGTGACTTGTTTTTTATTATATCCTGTATTTTATCTTTTATAAATGCTTTGTAATAGCTTGCCGGCTTATCGTTAAAAAGACTTGACAGCGAATCCGCCAGTCCGTTTATTTCGCTGTAAATTAACTCATTGGCTTTTATAATGTCTTCTTTACGATTCTCTTTAATTCTTTTTTTCAATTCGTCTCTTCGCTTTTTAATTTCCTTTTTCGATTTCAATCCGAGCCGTTTGATTTCATTTTCCAATTCTCTGTATAGCTTATTGCGGTACAGGGTCATTTTTTTGCCTGCATTGTCAAAAATATTCTCTGTCATGGCATAAAAATCCACTCTTATATCATATACGGGAATTGATGTCGCAAGCAGTTTCATGTCGTGAGTGTAAATATCTCCGCGACCTGCAGTTATCGGTTTTACCGTTATTTTTTCGGCATGTGTTTTTAAATCGGTAAAAAATTGCAGGTAAATAATTTTAGCGATAATCAGTAAACTTATAAACACTGTTAATAAATAAAACAGCGTTATTCGGCGGATTATGTTTTTTACTGTTGTCATTTTATTTTGTTTTTATGCGTTTAAAAGGAGTTTTTGATTCTTTCAGTGTTGAATGTCTGTCCTGTAACTTTTTTATGACTTCCGATTTTTTCTTTGCGTTTGAGAGCTTATTTAACTGATTTACATATTCGACCCTCAATAACATTAGTTCTCTGTCTAATTTTTTGTTTTCTATTGCAGTGGTTTCAACCTTGTAGCAGTATCCGATATAAAACACGGCAATGAAAAAAAGAAAGAAAATATATTTTAAATGCTTTTGAATATTTTTATTTATAAATATTTTCCCCGATATAATGTCTTTCAATATGTTAGTTGAATCTGTATTCCGGTTTTCCTGTATATTGTTTGTTTCTTCCATATTAATTTATATTTGATATTTATATTTTTTCTGCTATTCTGAGCTTCGCGCTTCGTGCGCGGCTGTTTTTTTCTACTTCCGAATCGCTTGGCGTTATTGCTTTACGTGTAATAAGTTTGAAAGGACAATAGATATTTCCGTAAAAGTCTTTTTCTATTTTTCCATCCGTATTTCCCGACCGCATGAAATTTTTTACCGGTCGGTCTTCTATCGAATGATAAGTTATAACTGCCAGCCGTCCTTTGCTTTTCAAGCTTTTGAGCGAATGAACAAGCATTTGTTCGAGAGCATCCGTTTCCCGATTTACTTCGATTCTCAACGATTGAAAAACTTTTGCCAAAAATCGGTTTTCATCTTTTTGAGGCGTAACGGGTTTTATTGCCATTAAAAGCTCATTAACGGTTTTTATAGGCTTTTCATTGCGGCTTTCAACAATTATTCTTGCAAGCCGGCCTGCATTTTTTAATTCTCCGTAATTGCGGAATAAGTATGTTAATTCGTTTTCGGAATATTCGTTCAAAAGATTTGCCGCCGAAACATCGGAATTTTTATTCATTCTCATGTCAATCTCTGCATTATACCTGAACGAAAAACCGCGTGAAGCATCGTCAAAATGATGTGATGAAACGCCAAGGTCGGCAAGCACTCCATCTACTTCGCTAATTTTGTTGAAGCGCAAAAAATTGTGTAAAAAACGAAAATTATTTCTTACAAAAACAAACCTCTCGTCATTTATTTTATTTGCTTCGGCATCGCTGTCGCGGTCAAATGCAACAAGTTTGCCTGTAGTTAACCGTTTCAGTATTTCACGCGAATGACCGCCTCCGCCGAATGTTGCATCAACGTATATTCCGGCAGGATTGATGTTCAGCGCATCAATGCTTTCGTTCAATAAAACCGGTATGTGATACTTGTCATTCATTTTATGAAAATTCTTATCTTTTTATATGCTAATCTATCCTAAATATTTTTGGGCGGCTTCCGAAAATGTATCTTCGTTCATTGTCAAAGCGTCTAATTTGGGAGCGCTCCAAATTTCAATATGGTCATCAAGACCTATAAATGCAACTTCAACCGTTGCTTCAATCATATTGAGCAATCGTCGGGGAACAATAATTCTGCCGCTGTTTTCATCAGGAGTAGCTTCGGCGCGGTTATTCATAAATGTACGCCAAAATTCGGACTGTTCCCTGTTCAGCAGATTGAGCTTGCTTTTCATTTGATTTACCAATGCTGTCCAGGCTTCAACCGTGTACATCGACAAACATTTTTGGTAAAAATCTTTCTGTATCACCAAACGTTTCTCCGAATGTAAAAACAACTCGCTTTTGAATGCAGCGGGAAACACGATGCGTCCTTTTGCATCGATCTTGCTTGTGTATGTGCCTATAAACAGAGCCATTTTTTATTAGTTGTTTGGTTAATAATTAATTTTAATCTTTCACGCTGCAAATATATGTATTTTTCTGCCACATCGTGTAACTTTTTGCCACTATTTTTGTCAAAATGCAGTAATCTTTTGATAATACATTGATTATTAATAATATATATTATCAACAGAAAATGTTGATAAGTTGTTGATAACTATTTAAAACTTGTTAATTACGTTGTTAAATACTGTTGATAAGATCTAAAACCCAAATACGGGACTGTATTTTTACAAATTAAATGGATTTAACGTTTTTGTTTTTGCATAAAAATTATTTTGAGGTTTAATCATGCTTTTAAATTTAATTATGTACCTTTGCACAAATTTTAGAAGATTAAAATATTAAAAAATGAAAAAGATAAATAAAATGAATAAATTGTGGCAGTGTCTTGTTGCGATTGTTTTTATAATGTCTGTGTTTGCCTGCAAAACAAATAACAAATTTAATATTGAGGTTACATCGAAAACTGTTGCCGACAGCAGCTGCAATTATACGGATGACACAACAATAAATAATGTTATCACAATAAATTATCTTGAAGCCAAATGCGTAAGCGGCGAAAATTGTATTGCCGAAACTGTAAATCAGGATTTTTTTACATGGCTGAAACAGTTTTTTTTCGTTGATTACAATGATACGGAGATAACAAAGGATAACCTTAAAGATGCTGTTGCTTCGGAAATAAAGGCATTCATAAAGGATGTTAATGAAGATGAATCTCTCGCCGACTGTGAATCGTGCAGATACGCCGAATTATCGGTGAGTTCTTCCTTATATCAAAACAGCAGTATTATTTCTTCTGTTTACATGTATTATCAATACTCGGGCGGAGCACACGGAGGCTACGGATGTACGGCTTTTAATTACAGCAAGAAAGATGGAACTCCAATTACTGTCGAAAACCTGTCAACAAATATCGACGAGCTTACTGCCATTGCCGAAAAAGCGTTTGTCGAACAAAACGGGGAAATTACGGATTATTGGTTTGAAGACAATAAGTTTTATCTGCCTGATGTATTCTTTTTTACAGAAAACAAAATAGAATTTTACTACAATCTTTATGAAATTGCATCTTATGCGGCGGGTGCTATTGTTATTGAACTTAACAACGATGACGTAAAGCATCTTATTGATTATTTGGATTAAAAAATAAATGCGCATACTTCAAAAATTACCGGAAATAATGTCTGGTAATTTTTTTATCATTACATAAATAACAAAAATGCAGAAAATACGTAATATTGCAATAATTGCTCATGTTGACCATGGAAAAACAACACTGGTCGATAAAATGATTTTACAGGGAAAAATATTTCGCGATAACGAAAAAGCAGGCGAATTGATTCTTGATAACAACGATCTGGAACGCGAACGCGGAATAACAATACTTGCAAAAAATGTTTCGGTACAGTATAAGGACTGTAAAATCAATATTATTGATACTCCGGGACACGTCGATTTCGGAGGCGAAGTTGAGCGCGTGCTGAATATGGCTGATGGAGTTTTGCTTCTTGTTGATGCTTTTGAAGGCACAATGCCGCAAACCCGCTTTGTTTTGCAAAAGGCATTGGCGCTGGGATTGAAACCTGTGGTTGTTATCAATAAAGTTGATAAACAAAATTGTCATCCCGACGATGTAAACGAACAGGTTTTCGACTTGATGTTTAATTTACATGCAAGCGAAGACCAGCTTAATTTCAAAACCGTTTACGGAAGCGCAAAGCAGGGATGGATGTCCGATGACTGGCGACAGCCCGCAAAAGATATTACCATACTGCTTGATATTATTCTCGAAGAAATTCCGGAACCCGAAATTGTTGAAGGAACGCCTCAACTCTTAATCACTTCGCTCGAATATTCTCCTTATGTAGGACGGATAGCAATAGGAAAACTCACTCGCGGAACATTACATTCGGGCGATAACGTTTCGCTTGTAAAGCACGATGGCGCTTCCGAAAAAACAAAAATACGCGAACTCATGGTTTTTGAAGGACTGTCGAAAACAAAAGTTGATCAGGTTCGCTGCGGCGATATTTGTGCAATAGTAGGCATAGATGGCTTTGAAATAGGCGATACCGTTGCCGATTATGAAAACCCCGAAGCTCTTCCGCCAATTCTGGTAGATGAGCCGACAATGAGCATGACATTTACAATAAACGATTCTCCGTTTTTCGGTAAAGATGGAAAATTTGTAACATCCCGTCATCTTAAGGAAAGATTAGACCGCGAACTGGAAAAAAATCTTGCTTTGCGCGTAAAGCCCGGAATAACAGCCGACTCGTTTATCGTTTTCGGACGCGGAGTTCTGCATGTAAGCATTCTTATAGAAACAATGCGCCGCGAAGGTTATGAGCTGCAAATAGGTCAGCCTAAGGTTGTTGATAAAAATGTAAACGGACAACGCTGCGAGCCTGTTGAACATCTTACCGTTGACCTGCCCGAAGAATTTTCGGGAAAGGCAATTGAAATGGCAACGCGCCGCAAGGCTGCCCTCCTGCACATAGAGCATCGGGACGACCGCGTACATCTCGACTTTGATATTCCTGCCCGCGGACTTATCGGATTGCGCAGTAACCTGCTCACGGCAACGCAGGGCGAAGCAATTGTTGCTCACCGCTTCAAAGGCTTTGAGCCATATAAGGGAGATATTGAAAAGCGGTTGAGCGGTTCGTTTGTCGCTCTTGAAACAGGAATGGCTATTGCTTATGCAATGGATAAACTGCAGGACAGAGGTAAATTTTTTATCAGTCCCGGCGAGCAAATTTATGCAGGACAGGTCATTGGCGAACACTCTCGCAGCGAAGACCTGTCGATAAACGTATGCAAAACAAAAAAACTTACCAACATTCGCGCATCGGGGACAGATGAAAAAGTGATTTTGCCGCCGCCCGTTATTTTCAGTCTTGAAGAAGCTCTCGAATATATTCAAGATGATGAATATGTTGAAGTTACTCCAAAATACATGCGCATGCGCAAAATAATTCTCGATGAAAATGAACGCAAGCGCAAGAATAAAAATTAATAACTCATGTTACGCACTATTAATCAGAGTTTCGCCGTCCTGAAAGGACGTAGTCTGCATACAGCAGGCATCCCATTGGGACGCAATGTTGGTAGAAACAGGTACGGCGCACGTGTAGCGCGGAGAATTGAGCCGTCATTCCGACGAAAGCCGGAATCCCCTGAATGATGAGATTGCGAGTCAAGCTCGCAATGACGGGCTTTTGCAACAGCCTAACCTAACAGGTTTCAAAAACCTGTTAGGTTTGTAAAAGGTCAGCGACCTGCGGGAAAAACATGTGTAATTAGTCGTTCCTTAAAAGTATATTTTTCAGAGAAAAAGGATAATAAAGATGTTTTTTCTGTTAATTTGCCTTGGCGCAAATTAATCAACCGAAGCGTAAGCGAAGCTCGCGAACACCAATAAAAAATAAAAACAGCGTGAGCAAAAAGTCAAGAGCAACCGACGCTATATGGTAACTCCGATTTACGACTGTAACCTGTGGGAACGCCGCCTGCTCAAAGTGCTATTAGTTTTTCTGCATGTTGATCAGTTGAAAAATTACCTGTACGCGAAAACAAAAGTAACAGGAAAAGAAAAACATTATTTATTTTGCAAGGTTTTATGTCTGTATTGATTAAAACCTGTTGTCAGTCGCGGCTACTCCTGCTCCCTTAAACCCATATAAGGGAATTAAAGTTACGAGTTACAAAAACGAGGCGTGCCGTTTAACAAAACGATGCGCATCGTTTGGCTGAACGACACGTATCGTTTTTATTGACAATAAAACAGGTTGTAAATGTATTTCAAGAATTATCGGAACACTCCTTATGCCCCCCATTATCTGAAATTCGGCAATATTATTTTTATTTTACATCACGCTTATTTTTCGTGGTTCTGTAATGTTTTGTGCGGGTACTTCAAAATCCTGAAAGGATTTAATTTTCATAACCGATGGTCATCGACCATCGGCAGGAAAACTGCAATATCATACTGCCTGAAAGGCAAGACAAACGGAGCGTACAAAAGTCCTGCCTTTCAGGCATAAACAGTAGCGATGATCGTTCCCCGCAGGTCTGCGACCTGCGGTTATGAAAATAATGACTTTGCAAGTCATTCATGCCAAAGATACTGCCTGTCTATCTTTTTACCCATACGATTCGTTATAGAGCCAATAAAAATTAATAACAGACATCTTCGAGAAACGACCCGGCAATAAGGATTATGCAAGGTTTCAATTATGGCAGCAGGCGGCGATAGTACGACAGACTTAAAGGGTCTTTATTTTTCACAAAAAAAAGGCAGTGCAACACAGGGTTACACCGCCTTTAATTTTTGATTTCAATTTACCTGATTACGGACGATATTCTTTTACTATGTCTGTATAGTAATTTACCATCTCTACCTGCGTATTGTCCTTTAATCTCGTTACCGTAAATGATATGGGCCTTGATATAATTGTTAAAAAATCCATTTCTTTCATATGGTTAATAAAACTGTCGTAACCGGTAATAACCATGGCAGGTCCGCCCTGTATCGAAACTTTGATTTTATCTTCATTGAACAGTCTTTTAAATTCGTTGTTGTAAGCGACATTTGCGCTTCCGCCTATGCCTCCTACCAAAAGATCTATCGAAGCGTTAACCATTTTCCTTGTTTCGGCTGTTGTGGCTTTGGTTTGAATAAGCAAATAAGCCACCCTGCCGTAGTTTACGCTGCTTATGTAAACAGGCTCGTATTCGCCGCACTCGCTTGCCATCAATCCTCCCTCAACCCATTTGTAAAAAGGGTCAATACCCACCGTATATACATACTGTTTTAATTTTACCAGCACATACTTTTCATCGCCGGTAGCAGCCTGAGAATCTTCGTAATAGAATTCGGCTCCCACTATGCCCGGTACATTCGCTTTGGTATGAATGTTGATGGTTTCCTTGAAGCTTTCGGAAGTAGAAACAGAATCGCACTCGTAAGTATAATTCGTTCTAATGTAACTGCTTGGAATATGTCCTCCATTTTGATTCAATAAATGATTAACCGCTTGATTGATGTCACTGTTGCCGGGATATACGTTTTCTTCATATACCTTTCCTGTTGTTATCCCCTTTATATCAATGAAAATGGTAACAGGCTTGAATTTGTTAGTCAATACTAAAGGATCGTACTGCCCCTGCATAAACGAGGAGCCTCTTAAAATGCTTGCCGGATAAAGCAGGTTTCTCCCTATGCCATCGCCTTTTATCAGGTCAGCCTCGTCAAACATGCTCGATTTTTCATACGTAACGACATATTCCTTCAATATTTGATCCGTAACGGGGTCCTGCTTTGTAGCTCCCGTAGCCAGGGCTGAAATTTCGCCCTGCGGAGCGTTCTCAAACCGAACAGGTTTTAAAACGTCTTCGGCGCTGTCCTTACTGCATGATGCGGCAAATGTCATTGCTGCTGCCAGCAGCGCTGTTAATTGGATTTTACTTAAAATTTTCATTTTGAAATTATTTAAAGATTATTTATTAAAATATATATTATTACATTAATTAAAATTTATATTCCTTTACGGATTGGGATTACCTTCATCTTTCCACGAACTCTGATATCCCTCATCGGTTACGCTAATATTTTTGTATTCTATGTACGAAGTGTTTCCATTTATTGTTTTAGTAAAAGTGATTTTATCTATTACACTTACTTCTATTGCAGGAGAACTGCCGCCTTCAAAGCTTTGCAAAGCGTAGAAATCGATATTTATTCTCGGAATAAAGTTTGTAAATGACGGATTAAAACTCTGGTTTTGATTTTTTGAATTTTTATAGTTCAGTGTATAATCCAAGCCCCCGAGATACTGGTTGTCATATTGCTGATTTCCCGTATCCATGTACAGCTTTTGAAGAAAACTGTACCTTGCATGATGCCCTATACCGCCCGACCTTGTCATGTAGTGATAACGGTAAGCTGCAATGCGCACTGCATTAAACAGTATTTCGCCGGAAGTGGCAACAGAAGTTTTAACGCCATCTTCGATTTTGTTTAAATCGAAGTTAAGATGGAAATTTCCCGGCTTGATAATGCGCATCAAAAAAGTTCCTGTTTGGCTTACGGGCGTAACGCTTGATATTTACTGGTAGGTAGTAATAGGAAATATGCCTCCGTGATGTACTGCTTTCACCAGTGCAAAATCAGTGTTTTGGATTTGATGGAAAATAGCATTGTTGCCGGCAGGCGCTATTTCATAAGTATCGTCAATACTGTCAATATCAATATTTTCGACAGTATATCTGAAAGTAATAACATCTCCCGTTTGGAGATTTGTCCAGTTATGTCCGTTTGAAACGGCTTGGAATTCTATTTTCAACCCGGGATCCAAAGTAATAACAACGGGTTCAACCGGATTGTCGTCATCGGGATTGGAACAGGATGCAAGCAGCAATACGGCAACAGCAGAAAGCTGTATCAATTTCAAGAAATTTTTAAATGTATTTGTAAACCATAAAAATTGCATTCATCGCCCAAAACTGCGCGGGTATGAAGATTTTAATTTTTTGTATTCAAATTTTTTATTACTTTTGCAACCGATTTCAAACATGGTGAATGTAGCTCAGCAGGTTAGAGCATCGGATTGTGGTTCCGAGGGTCGTGGGTTCGAATCCCATCTTTCACCCGAAAATTGTAACCGTCTCTATTTCAGCAATTTTTACTTAGAAATTTAGATAAATACAATTAAAATACAGTTAAGATACATTTTAAATACTGCGCGTTGATTCCAAAAAAATTAAAGAACTATGCGCAGAAAAAAAATTTTGATTTTACCGACCCTTAGAGACAGGAAGAGGGATATGAGTAAAAAGTGGTATGTTGAAGTTTCTCAACGAAATCCACAAAAAGATGAAATGGTAAGATGCCGTTTTGAAACATTTGATAACATAAATATCAATTCGCTTCAAACTCTTGCCGAACGGTATTCATTTGCCGAAAAAATTATAAATGACCTTTCACAAAAGATTAAAAACGGATGGACTGTTTTTAATGACACAACACGTGTCATATACGAAGACCAGACGCAATATGCACACGAGGCTCGCGTTTATCGTAAAAAAATAGAATCTAATCGTAATTATGTGTATTGGTGTTCGCGTTACATAATTGAAATATTGCGAACGCAACAACTTCAAAAAGGTACTTTGATTACTTACGAAAGTCGTTATCGAGTATTTAAAAATTGGCTTATAGATAAAAACATGGCGCATTTGGATATTGCTGCAATAACTAATGATGTTATTGTCCAGTTTTTCACATATCTTCGAGATGAGTTGAAGCACACTGCTCACACTTTCGGTTCTTACGCAGGATTATTAAGCAACCTTTTTGATTTTATAATAAAAGAAAAAAGCATCGTCAACAATCCGGTACACAATCTTCCTGTCAATCGGCATACTACCGATAATGGAGCAGAAGCATTACATAAAGAAGATTTAAATCTAATAATGAAAGTAATGGACGATGCTGATCCGCAACTTGCACTTGCATGCAGGTTCGAATACTATTGCGGTTTACGTCCCGGTATAGAAGTAAGATTAATGAAAGTAGGCGATTTGAATCTTCGGCATGGCGTTAGCAGAGTAAAAATATCTTCCGCGCATTGCAAAACGACACATCGAAAAGATGTTATTATTCCCGATATTTTTTTAGACTATCTCATAAATGTTTGGCATTTAGATAAGGTTGATAAAATTTTTTTCGTATTCGGACGTAACAGAGTACCCGGAATATTGCATCTTGGCAAAAATACATTACGCGACAGGTTTAATCGCATTCGTGATAAATTGGGTTTACCGAATATTTATAAGTTTTATAGCATGAAACACACAGGCGCAGTAACATTAGCAGAACAGGGAGAAACATTAATTAATATTCGGGATCATCTGGGACATTCATCAGGTCAACCGACGTGTTGCCTATTTTTTCAAACGCCCCGCTCACAAGCATGTATTCGTCGTAACTGTCGCCCGACCCGCCGCTGCTCGGCACAAAGTAAATCGTGTTTGCCTGAGCAGAACCCACTGCCGGAAGGCTCGATACTATTGTTATTTTAACGGCATTCAGCGCTGCTACTGCCGCTGCTATGTCTGCCGATGTTGCCGCTCCTATTGCAGCAGGAGTAACGTTAATCGACTTTGCCGCACTTCCGTTGAAGGTAAACATGTTGGTGCCTTCCGTTGTGCCGCTGTTCAATTTCACTGTCAAACTCGATGCCACTGAATTTGCCGCGCCGCCCGCGCTGCTGCTGCCTGCGTAGTTGTGTGTATGAGACGCCGCAGTCGCTCCTACATCCGATGCCGACAGCGTAATATCGGCGCTCAGCGCCTTGTTGTTTACCTTTCTCGTTGTCGGTACGTAACCCGCCACGAGTGTCTTGATTTTTGTGTAAAACGTCTGCAACCCCGTCAGACCTAAAACTTTTTTTGTTGCCATTTTGTTCGTCTTTTATTGTTTGTTTTTATTTGCTTATTTGTTTGCCAAATCAACAATTATTAATTATTAATTATTAATTGTTAATTGTTAATTATCGGTTATCTCGTTTATTTCTTCTGTCGTTATCTCTTCAATGCTTACGTCAAGATTTATGTTTGATAAGTCTTCACTTAACTGCTCAATTGCTAATCTAATATCCTCATGCGCATTTACATCTGTTTCGTGCGCTTCAAGGTTTGCAAGAACTAAAAAATTATTACTTTTCAAATATTCAATAACTTCAACCCATGCATCCTTTGTCCTTACATACTTTTTATCATCCGCAACATCGTAAAATAATTTCTTGAAAGCGTGGAATACCTCGCAATATGAACAACAATGCCCATGATGCGCATGATTGTCAACTTTACGTGTATAATTGTCATTTTTATGCGCGTTTTTATTAATTTCAATTTCAATTGCGTTCATCTT
>JAIRZQ010000149.1 GCA_031267135.1 Prevotellaceae bacterium | reverse complement strand
TTCAAGTTCAGCAAAGCGGAAACCAATGTAAACAGAGAAGTGAGCGTTACAGCATCTTCTGCCGAAGCAAGTAAATCGGGCGAGAATACCTTAAAAGAAAACAACGGCGGGATTTGGGGAATATCTGTAGGTGATGCAAATAAAATGAAAGATGATATATACAAAGTATTAGCAAATAATAAATTTGTAGATGTTCGAGCATTGATAATGACAGAAGGAAAAACATTTAAGAAAGTAAATAACAATGAACTATCATCTGCTTTAGCAGGAAAACAACTAAATGCAGATGAAACTACTTACATTAATATGGTAGTCAATACAATTAATTCAGAAGCGATATTCAAAATTGAATATTTGAACTATTCAGGTACTACTTCTGCCGAAGGGACAAATAGAATAAATCATTATTTTGCAACCAAAGGATTTCCTTCAATAATGACATCAGCGGGTACCGTGCTTGCTGCAACGATAGCCATCATGGTAGGCGAGGGTTTAAATATTCCTACAGAAAACGGTTCTCATTCTTTCGTTATATCTGGCATACCTAATATTACAACAGAACAAGCAATTACTTCGGGGCACGAGTTATTTGGACATGGTATTCCTTCTTCTCGAAGAGAAAGCGATACAACAAATAATGCTAATGCTATAAGAACGGACAATTTAATAAGGCGATTATTAGGTTTGCCTCAAAGAGATGGTGCTGATCACGCAGGTGGAAAAGTGAATGACCCATACATGTTACCTTATATTAAATAAATACCATAATACAAAAAATATGACAAAATATATCTGTAGTTTGTTTTTATTATCATGGTTTTCATTATTTTGCAAATCACAGGAAAGTAATGATTTAGATTCCTTATCTATGAATAGCAGAATTAAGGCTGATTATGTTTTATCTAATTTTGACACAGTAACAGCGCCCAAACTGCTGTATTCCATAGACGATAAATATTATTACCTTATTATTGGTTTTCAATATTACTACAAGGAATACTATATTAATACAGACAGCTTGGGAACTATTGAAATATCCTATGTTGAAAACGATGTTAAAAGCAGACATGATAAACAATACCGAAAAATGCTTATAGACGCCAATCCTTTTGATTTAAGTAAGTATCATACAGATTATATCACAAATATACCTGACGCCGAATGTTGTACATTCGGAAAGCGAACATATTTTGTAATAAAAGATAGAGATGGAAAACGCTATGGGGAATTTAATTTGTTTATGCCTGTGCTACCTTCACCAATAGATCTTAATTTATGGATATATCTTGTTAGAAGATTATCAGAACAAATAAAGTAAATATTAAAAAACAGATATAGCTTTGAGAAATAAAAGACGTTTTTTGTATTTGTTGAGAAAATTGATAGAGGGAGCAATATTAACTGTAAAATATTAATAAGATGAAATGGAAGATTGTAAAAATTATTTGGGGGCTTTTTTGTTTGCTGATAATTGTTGTTATGTGCCTTGATTTATACGACGCATCGAATTATCCCGAACGTTATCCCTTTGGTGGAGAAGGCCCTGTTGTCGAGCTTTGGTGGTATAAAACACAGAGGCATTATATCTTGTTTAGCATTATTTTGATATTATGGTTTTTTATTGGTCTTGTTTTTTGCTGTGTACAGCATAAAATATCTAAATTAAAATGGATGATTTTAATACATATATTTCTTACTGCTGTGTATATTGTTTTTGTCAATTTTGTTCTATCTTATTGAGCAGAAATGGAAAGAAGAGAAAGAGTAAATATTGATGGTTTTTACCACCGGTTTGTACTGCAGCGCCGGAAAGGCTTCAAGAAACAGTATAAGCCTTTTATTACTGTAATCGAAAAAGAACTGCCATTTAAGGGGAAATTGTGATTATGAAAGCAAAACTTGTGATATCATTTATATTCTGCTTATCTGTTCTGTATTGCGATAGAAAAACAGAAATAATAAGAATGGAGAACTTGGCAGAAATATATAATAATGGCAAAGGAAAAGCCGTTTATTTTGTAATTGCCAATCCGCCTGATAACAGAGACAGTCTGTTAAGTTTGGTATCAAAACATTTCAAGGCATTTGCGCCAAATGATACAATAGAAAAATATTATCATTATCATCATTTTTACTTTAAGGAAACCCGTTTTACCCCACGGGACTATAAGGAAGAATGGAAAGGATATTTTAATCACGATTATATTGATAATCATTATGAGGATTTGTTGATAGATATCTATATATATTCGAAATCGAAAATATTCACTTTTTATAAAAATGGGAAAATAAATGAGGAAATTGAGCAGAAATGGAAAGAAGAGCAAGAGTAAATATTGATGGTTTTTACCACCGGTTTAAAACCACGCAGGCAACGCACGGCATGATTGAGTTTTACAACTCAAAAGACGAAGACCTGCCTTTCCGCCGACTTGAGTTTTGGGACGGCTGGATAAGCGAACTGTCGGAAACAATGACTTCTACAGGCAGCATTCCGATGCTGCTGTACTGCGAAATATCGCCCGCCACCGTGCGCTACAACAAAAGCCTTGTGTTTCAGAAAAACTGGTTTATTACCGATATAAATCAGAAACAGGTGAAAGAAGAAACAGAAGAACCTTTACAAGTGTTGAGTATCAAAGGAAATACAGAAGTTGTAATTGGTAATAAAGTGGATTATAGTGTAGAAAAATTAAACAGGGAAGCAACGAAAAAAGAGAAAAATCAAATACATTGGGCAGTAGAAATTAATAATGACAAAATGGAATATTTAAAAGATACAGGAGAAAAAATCGAAATTAAGATAAAAGAAGAATGGCGAGGTTTCAATATTAGAATACATGCTTATACGGAAGATATAGATGATGCAGCAACATTAGAAGCTATTACGATAAAATATTTCAAGAAAAACCCCAAAATATCAGGTCTTACTTCTCAGCCTGACACAACTACTTGTGTAATTACTGTTATGGAGTATGTAAGTGAGGCGGTAAAAGGTACTGCTTATTCTTTTGACTATTATTTAAATCTTTATATGAATACCTATTTGAATTTAGAAGCATTGAATCCTTTGGAAAAATTGAGGGCGGTAAACGCTTTTGCAAAAGATTCAGGAATTGATCTGAATAATATGGAAGCATTTATCAATAAATGTTTTGAAACGGTACCCGATAGAGATACCGTGCAAAATATTAATAATGGTTATCCTGTAATATGTGTAATACGCAGAGGAGTTGAAAATGGACACTGTTTGGCTATCATAGGATATACTTCTGATAAACGAATAGTAATAATAGACCCTGAACGAACAGAAAAAAACATTGTCAATGATAATAATTATATATTTTATAAATCCATTAGTAAAAATAAAACCATCAAATAGTAATGAAAATAAAACAACTCATATTTTTTACTTTTTTTCTTTTGTCAAGTTTATGCGTTTCTGCACAGGAAATTACTGTCCAATCGTTAGCGCAAAGAAAATCGGCAATAGAACATCAAGTCAGAACTGATTTATCTACAGAGTTAGAAAATATTGAAGATTTGTCAGTAATAGGAGTTCCGTTTTGTTGGATTGCTATAAAAGGAAATAAAATTACATTGACAGTAGATGATTCTATTTTTGCTCAGGCTGTTATACGTTCCGGAGAAAAGACTATTGATTATGCAATGTCTTACATAAAAGATTCTTTTATTTTACGCAGCACAGAGCCACCGGACACTGTTATTAGAATGGGAAGAAACATACCGCCTTTGGTAGAAAAGGCTCTTAAATATACAAGCAGTCCGTTTTATATCTTTACTACTTATTTTTTATTTACAGGTTTTGGTTTTTATGAAAATGGCAGTTTAAAATATATTGGTTTTTCAAATTCAGAACCGGTATTGTTTTCAAATATAGAAGATTTTGTAAAATATCGCTTGGGGAAAAAATATAAAAAATACTTGAAAAATAAGAACCATTAACAGATATGCCGATGTTGCTGTACTGCGAAATATCGCCCGCAACGGTGCGCTACAACAAAAGCCTTGTGTTTCAGAAAAACTGGTTTATTACCGATATAAATCAAAAACAGGTGAAAGAAGAACAGGAAGAAAAAATACTGGTTAAAGAAGTAACCGGCAAGACGGAGGCATTTCCCGGACAAAAGGCAGAATACAGAGTAACGCGCTATAACAGGGATAAAGTGAGTGATGCTGACCGAAACAGTGTGAAATGGGCGATAAAAACAGATGGTAATCAGGAAGAGCTGAAAAATAAAAAAGGAGAAAAAGTTACTGTTGAAATAAAAAAAGAATGGGCAGGAAAGGAAATTATTGTAATGGCTTATTTGCAATCTCCTAACGAAAAAGTGTCGGTTAAAACTGCGGTAATAAAACTGCCACTGTTAATTGGGCAGTCCGACCGCAAGCCGGGTAAAGAAGCTGATGGCATAAAAGAAGCAAGGGACATGCATTGCGGGGATATGAAAAAAGAAGATATTTTCAGAATATTTTCTGACAATATAATAGAGAAATATGATGATGATTTGTTCACAAATGTCGATTATCATTTCAAGCTGTTTAAGCGAATGGCAACGATGCTTTTTTCACAGAATAATATAGAACTGCAATGTTACGGTATTTCCCGAAGATTTGAATGAAGACTGTTACATGTCGGGAAAAAGTCCTGTAAACGTTGCAAACCTTGAAAGCAATATCATATCAATGATAGATCATTTCAGAAATGGCGGAGGACGAAATTATTCCAACGGCAGTCTTACAGCCGCCGTAATGGCACATGAAGATACTGTTCGCTTTTTTAATGAAATCAGGAAAGAATTATTATTAAAATTGAAAGAGAACAGAGGAGACTTAATCAAAATCAAAGATGATCAATTAAATCCTAGATTAATCAAACGTCCCGTATATAATACTTGGACTGACAGATTTCAAGGGCTTACCATAGCGCTGAGCGATACATGGGCTTATGAAGTATGGATTACCGATTACCTGCTGAATGATGACAATACCTGCAGCGGAAAAATGAAGATTATTATTTATGATCATTTCGGTTTGGACGATGGAGATATTGGCTTTACCAAACCGGCGCGTTATATTGATGGCTTTTACCACTGGTTTGTACTGCAGCGCTGGGAAGGATTCAAAAAACAGTATAAGCCCTTTGTTACTGTAATCGAAAAGAAACTGCCATTTAAAGGAAGATTATGAAAGAAGTATGTGTGATATTATCTGCTCTTTGTTTTATACGTTGTTCTTGCGGGAATAAGGAAACAGAAATAATACGATTAGAAAATGTAATAGAATATTATAACGATGGCAAAGAAAAAGCCGTTCATTTTGTAATCGCCAATCCTCCTGATAACAGAGACAGTCTGTTAAGTTTGGCATCCGAACACTTCAAGGCATTTGCGCCAAATGATACAATAGAAAAATATCGTTATTACAATCATTTGTATTTTAAGGAAACCGGTTTTACTCCACGGGATTATAAGATAGAGTGGAAAGAATACTTTAATCCTGATTATATTGGTGAAAAAGATTGGACAGAGTATTTTAGTCATGATGATATTGAAGACCATTATGAAGATTTGTTAATTCTTATAACAATAAATCCTAAATATAACAGCCAAAGAATCATTTTCTATAAAAAAGGAAATAGAGATAAGGAAATTGAGCAGAAATGGAAAGAAGAGCAAGAGTAAATATTGATGGCTTTTACCACCGGTTTAAAACCACGCAGGCAACGCACGGCATGATTGAGTTTTACAATTCAAAAGACGAAGACCTGCCATTCCGCCGTTTGGAATTCTGGGATGGCTGGATAAGCGAACTGTCGGAAACAATGACTTCTACATGCAGCATTCCGATGCTGCTGTACTGCGAAATATCGCCCGCCACCGTGCGCTACAACAAAAGCCTCGTGTTTCAGAAAAACTGGTACATTACCGATATAAATCAGAAACAGGTGAAAACAGAGAAATTAAATCAAGAAATAATTGATATTTCCTGGATTTCAAAAAAAGATGGTACTGATATTTCTTCAATTTATTTTAAAAAATCGGTAGATTTAAAAGTTACAACTAAAGAAATGGCAAATGGCGGTAAAATTCGCGTACAAATTTTCCCAAAATACTTCACACCGTACGATTCAAAATACATTTATGAAGAGCATGTAACTATAACCAATAATGAAGGATATATAAGAAACTTCACCGTTGACAATCACTGGCCGCTTGTCGCAAAAGCAATAGATGAAGAAAACGATACGGCAAAAGAATCGAAAGAACTGAAAATTGAACACAGCAATGACGGAGCGGGTTTTCAATATTATAAAAAGATTTCGCCCGACAAAAGCACATGGTTGCATATTGTTGAAATAGACTTGTATGTTATAGTTACAACCAGTGACAAAGACAGTTTGAATTACAGGGCAGACGGCAATGACATTGAACGCTTAAAAGGTTATCTTGAAGAAAATTTTAATCCGAAACATAAAGGAACAAGAAAATATATGAAAGATGAAGATGGAATAAATATAGAATTTGTATTTAACCTGAAAAAATACCCTGTAAATTTTACTATAAGAAATGAAAGTGAGTTTATAAGAGAAATAAATACACAATCCAAATTTAAGAGTTTTAGAAATAATAATCAATTCTATGATGGCAAGTATAAAAGCAAGTATAACAGATGTGAATTTGTTGCGCGGGTAAAACCATCTGTAGGTAATGAAGGGGGTACTGCTGGAAACACAGCTGGCGGATTGATAAGATTGGGATTAGGAAATCATAATCGTTCATCAGAACTTCTTGACAAACAAATAGTACATGAAATTATACACGCCTTTTATGGATATGATAATGCGCTTGTAATGGGCAATAGTACTGCAAAACACAGCAACAAAAAATTAGGCGACACAGGGGCATTGGCTTATGGCACAAAAGGCCAACAAGAACCAAATGAAAATAATATTAACAAGATAATAGAAACAGTACCATGGAAAGAATAATTAAAATAACAGTAATTTTCGTGCTTTTCTGTATGCTGATTCCGCAAACAACGCAGGCGCAGTGTAATGACGACGACAGTATTGTCTATCTTAAAGCGTTTTATGAATATCAGAAAGAAGATATTGCAGCAACAGGCTGCTGTATATGCTTTACGATACGACCGGAACCTCAATATCCTTATCCATGTGTATTATTCGGATATCAATGCGACAGGATGGTTGACAGCGTTATGCTTGAACAACTGTTAGACGTATGCGATACGTTAAGTCTTGATTACCATATTACCTGTTTGCAAAAAACATTTAAAAATGTAAGTAATGTTAAAATAATAAGCAAAGAAGACGTATCCGTAGCACCTAGTTCATACTATTTTTTTGATAAATACGAGTGCAGCACAGGTATAATCAATGTTTCGCCGATAGTATATAATGAAAATAAAACACTAGCGCTGTTTTATTTTGATATTGATCCTAAAGGTTTCTATGTAGGAAGTTATGGCTGCTTTGCTGTTTGCGAGAAAAAAGGCGATGAATGGAAAGTAAAAGAAATAATTACGGTTATAGAGAATTAAAAAACAATATTAACAAGATATATACATGGAAAGAATAATTAAAATAACAGTAATATTAGCGTTTTTTTGCGTGTTGATTCCGCAAAAAACGCAGGCTCAAAGCGATGATGACCGAATTGTCTATCTTAAAGCGTTTTACGAATGTCGGAAAGAATATATTTCCGCAACAGACAGTAATATATGTTTTAGTATACAATCTGAACCTCAATATCCCTCTCCATGTGTATTATTCGGGTATCCGTGCGACAGGATGGTTGATAGCATTATGCTTGAACAACTGTTAGACGTATGCGACACGTTAAGTCTTGATTACCACATTTTCTGTTTGCAAAAAACATTCAGCAATACGGACAATGTTAAAATAATAAGCAAAAAGGAAATAATCGTAGCACCTAATTTGGACTATTTGTATGATGAATACGAATGCGACATGGATGAAATTAATGTTTCGCCGATAATATATAATGAAAATAAAACAATGGCGCTGTTTTATTTTGATATTTATCCTGAAAACGGAGGTTTCTATGGAGGACGTTATGGCTGCTTTGCTGTTTGTGAGAAAAAAGGCGGTGAATGGAAAGTAAAAGAAATAATTACGGTTATAGAGAGTTAAAAAACAATATTAACAAGATATATACATGGAAAGAATAATTAAAATAACAGTAATATTAGCGTTGCTTTGCGTGCTGATTCCGCAAACAACGCAGGCGCAGTGTAATGATGACAGTATTGTCTATCTTAAAACATTTTATGAATTTCAAGAAGAACATATTGCAGAAAAGAACAATAATATATGTTTTACAATACGATATGAATCTGAATATCCGTACTTTTTCGGATATGCATTAGAAGATGTTAAATCAATTGTAGATAGTGTTATGATGAAAAACTTTGAAACTGTCTGCGATACAATAAGCGCCGATTACCATTTTGCCTGTTTGAAAAAAACATTTAAAAATACGGATAATGTTAAGATAATAAGCAAAGAAGATATTGAGAAAATAAGTGGAAACATGTTTTGGGAGCGATTTTTCCGTACATACAAATGCAGCACGGGTTTATATTCTGTTTCGCCGATAGTATATAATGAAAATAAGACACTGGCGCTGTTTTATTTTTACGTGGGTTATTATGATATTGCAGGCGGTGGCTGCTTTGCCATTTGTGAAAAAGAAGACGATGAGTGGAAAGTGAAAGAAATAATTATGGCTATGCAAAGTTAAAAAATAATATTAACAAGATAAGATTCACTGGAAGTAAAAAAAGCGCTGTCCTTTCAATTAGAAAGGACAGGCTCTTATGGAGGAAAAATGGGTTTAAACGCCTTATTTTCAATTGCAGATACAATTTTGGTTAACAGCGGCTACAAAAAACCAGCGGTAGGCGAAATGAAGCAGAAGATAAAAGATGTATTCGGCGCCTATCCATACGAACATGAACAAGACCCTTTAATTTCTTTCATTTTCGGCTGTAATGAACCGTTAATAGACGAAGATGGTAATGTTCATGATATAATCAACGACTACGTCGTTGATTATTATTTGAGAAATCCAATATACATCAGTTATAAACATCAACTGATTACCTATGCTTACTATAAACAATACCATGGAAAGAATAATTAAAATAACAGTAATTTTCGTGCTTTTCTGGGCATTGCTAATTATATATATATCATGCGATATATGATTGTAAATATTTGATTTTCAGCATGTATTATTCCAAAAAATATCAAAAACTATACTTAATTAGCAATGCTTATGTTTGAACATAAAACTTATTTGAAACTCGGCGACAACATAGATACGGATTTTATGTCGCTGGCAAAAAGCGGTTATGAACTTACCGACTTTGAATACTCGTTCCAGCAGGGAACGGATGATTCGGGAAAGGCTTCGACGGAAGTATTTGGCGGAACAATGTCGATGACATTGCCCATGCTGCCGCCGAAAGCCATTATCGAATGGGCAATAAATTCACACAAATTCAACAATGGGGTGATTGTTATTCTCGACGAGCACAATGTTCCGCAGGAAAAACTTGTGTTCGAAAATGCTGCCTGCATAAGTATGAATATAGATTACACACAAAAAGGCGAATCGTATGTAAATACTTTATTAACCGTTCAGGCAGAACGGCTGATATTTGATAACGGTATGGATTTTGATAACTTTTGGACAAATTAAAAACAAAAAATTATGATAACAAATTTTTCAGGGCTGACGAATATGTTTACGCAGACCGACACGCATATCGAAGCAAAATTCGTACTGGACGGCAAGGAATACGATATTGCACATTTCAATATCGGGTTTACTCAGGAAATTGACCATAAGGGCAAACCGCAGCATGAAACCGGAGGCAGGCGTATTTCAATTATACTTTCCCAGTCTGTTGAATACAGCGTTATTGACTGGGCGAAAAGGGAATACAAACGTAAGGATGGACAGATTCTTTTCCGCTCGCAAACTGAGGGAACTGTGCTTGACATTAGTTTCTTTAATGCTTATTGCATTAAATTTACAAAAAGCGTAGGCGCATTTTCGGGAACGCAGACAAGCCTTACAATATCGCCCGAAAAGGTATCATTGAACGGAATTACGCATAATAAAAGATGGAGGGAATAGATTATGCCCGGTATAACGTATGCGCATTTCATGGCTCTTTGCCGTAACGGAGCAAGATACGAAGGCTATGTTGACGGACTCGGCTATGTGTACTGGCATCCCGTATATTTAAATTCGCCCGTATCGGGAATGCCTTCACAAACCCCGTACAATACGCCGAGAGGTTCCAAGTTTACAACTGTTTTTTACGAAA
This sequence comes from Prevotellaceae bacterium, assembly GCA_031267135.1. Taxonomy (GTDB): domain Bacteria; phylum Bacteroidota; class Bacteroidia; order Bacteroidales; family UBA932; genus JAIRKV01. The sequence continues at coordinate 13,260 of JAIRZQ010000149.1, read as the reverse complement.
TGGTGGTGATAATGGAAAAAGACAAGATTGAAAAACTGCTGAACATTGGAGCCGTTGGCGCAACTGTTGCGGGTATAGAAAAAACGGCGGAAACAATGTCTGAAAAAAAGGTAACCGTTGGCGGAGGCAAGTACGTTAAGGATGCAAAGGGAACGGTAAGGCGCAATCCGAACAGAAAAACGGTACCTAAAGCCAAGTTGGCAGAGAAAGCCGGTCGTAAGATTTTTGTTTTGGGAATTGGAATAGACGTGTTACTGACAGCAACCGGCAATAAAAAATTGAAAGATGCAATAATAAATACATCTGTCAATGGAGTCATTTTTGCCATAGGATCTCGTGTGCCACAAGCGGGTATTGCTTTGGGTATTGCCTGGCTTCTTACATCCTGGGGCAATCCTCCCGGCAATCATATCCCCGTGAGGTATGAAGACATGCACGGACTTGCGCCGCAGGACAACACGCGGGTTTTTATTCCCGATTATCAGCTTATGTATTATTTAAAAACGAAAAAAGATGTCGTCGAAACGAAACAGTACTTCTTTAAGCAGGGGCAAAGGTAAGCGCAGTATTTCGTTCATTGAAAACATACACTACTGGCTGTGGTATTATAATAAAAAGACCGGAGCTGCATTCCAAGGGAATGCAGCAATGATCATTACTTGGACATTTTTATTTCTGAATTTGGCATTCATACCCTTTATTATTTTAAGAATAATGGGTCGTACAGGTTATGAGGTGTTCTTTATTTATGCCATTGTTAGTTTTATTTATAATATAAAATATGACAGTTTCAAGTATTGCTTTGACAAAGATGAACGCAAAGATTTTTTCAAACACCATCAAAAATATTGTATTTTAACAGAAATATACGACAGTATGACAAGAGAGCGGGTGAGCATGCATAAAAAAATATTTTGCATTTACATTGCCGGTACACTGCTTGTAACTGCAATTACTTTATGGATTTTTTAATAAACGAAAAAAGATGTCGTCGAAATTAAACAGTACTTCTTTAAGCATGGGCAAAGGTAAACGCAGGGTTTCGTTCCTTGAAAACATACTTTACTGGCTGTGGTATTATAATAAAAAGACCGGAGCTGTATTTCCCTGGGGGTTAGCAATGTTTATTACCTGTATATTGGCATTTCTGAATTTGGCATTTATACCCTTTATTATTTTAAGAATACTGGGTCGTACGGGTTATGAGGTAGTCTTCATTTACGTTGTTCTTCTTGTTATTCATAATATAAAATACGACAAGTACGACTATTGCTTTGACAAAGGTAAACGCAAAGATGCTTTCGACCAGCTTGAAAAATACTGTATTTTAACGGAAATATACGACAGTATGACAAGAGAGCGGGTGAGCATGCATAAAAAAGTATTTTGCATTTACATTGCCGGTACACTGCTTGTAACTGCAATTACTTTATGGATTTTTTAATAAGTAAAAGATGTCATCGAAATTAAGCAGTACTTCTTTAAGCAGGGGCAAAGGTAAACAGTAATTTACCTGTTGTTTGTATAAATATTCATGCTTTGCTATTATTGTTCCCTTATCAGTATGTTATATCTGTAATTTTCAGGCGACCGGCTCTCCAGCCTCAAGCGCAAATCTTTCAGGATACTGTTGTTTTTTATGAATTCGATGTGTTCTGCATACGGCAGGATATGTATTTCAATGACATTAACCGTTCCCTCATGATATTTAGGACTTATCCTTGCATTGTGAACTGCCTTTATATCTCTGACATATCCGCCGAGTTCAATCCGGCAGAAGTTTTCAATATCATTTTTAGTAAGTATCCTGTCTTTTGCAGTCAGGTAATACATGAGGATATTTGTCTTGCTTTCGGAGTCCAGAAAACTGCGTCCGCCGGAAACAGGAGTGAGAAAAACCGCTTCCGTTTTATTCAGTTCTTGCACCTTATGAGCCATAAGCGCTGTCAGGGCAGGCAATCCGTTCAGCAAGTGAGCATGAGTGTTCCAGTAATAAATACTCATGGCAGTAACCTTTTCCGCCGGCGGAACGACGAGCCGTGCCACTTCGGCATTCGCACTCAAGCGATTATGTTCCATCTCGAATGTATCGCTGTTTTGAACGGATAAAACAGAATTGAAAACTTCAATCAGCTTGTCATTGTCAATATTTGACGGGAAAGCAGTCTTTTTGTCCCGAAGTACATCTATCAGTTTTTCCAGTTTGTCGGACAAGCCGAATATTGCCGCAGAATCTTTTTTAATTGCATCAACAGCATAATGCTTTACCGGATGCGATTCCTCGCCGGTATGGTGAATAATCGAATCTATTTCCAAAAATTCTTCACTAACGCCTGAAGACAGAGAAATTACTTTTGTTAAATCTTCCTGAGCTGATACGCGGTATTCGTTGTAATATCGATTAATAACAGGAAAAGCATTGAGTAAAATACGTATTTTTTCAATATCATCTTCCCTGAAATGCGGTGGAAAAGTAATAGAAAACCAATATAGCGGCGTCAGCGAAGAGGCTGTTTCCTCCGGTATTATTTCGACCAGTTCATCAGGCAATTTCTGTTTGGATATTTTGTCAAGATTGAGTTTCGGTAAAGTCTGGTAATGATCTTTGTAAAAGTTTATTATATCTTTTTCCGTCCTGTTTGGCTGCATGTCTGCGGGAACAGGCAAACCACGCTTCATCTTAACAGGTTGCCCATGTACAGACCATTGGGTTTCCGACAGCAAATCGAAATATGAATGGGAGTTGTCCAAATATGGAAAATCAATATAAAACGGCAAATCTTTTAACATGCGAACAGATGTTGCCATTTCCATCCCAAACCATACTGTATTGTATTTCGCTTTCCTTTCCGATTGAAACAGCATGGTTCGATTGCCGACAGCGTCTGTTTCCCACATGGTATTTTTGCAAAATAGGCGGGTTATTGAAGCATCTGTTAGCCTCGTGTCTGTTACAGGTGTAAATAACAGCGAACTCATATTCTGTTCCTTAAAATCCAAAGGAGGCGTTTTTACATAAAAACTTGTGGTTCTGTCCAAACGCAATTCAGGCAGGCTGGCATCTGTTTTGATATGCAATACAGCATGTCCCGGTCGTACATAATTAAAAACGGACGGCGACAGATTTTTTACCAGCTTTTCCAGAATATCCAAATTCGTATCATCGAGTTTGCCGTACAGTAAATGCAATTCGTCGCATATTCCTTCCATCATAAACTGTATGAGCGGACTGATTCTTTGCATGTTCGGGATTTGCCATACGAAACGTGTATAGCGAACCAGGTCGTTGAACAGGGATTCTTTCGTTTTCATGCGACTGTCTTTTTATGGTAAATATTTCCTGTCAAGCCAGTAATATATTTCGCCGCCGGATTCAAACTGTTCCGCTTTTTCCAAATCAGGCAGTTTTTCCTTGAAATAATTGACCAAATCGTCTAATGCCCTGTCCGGCAATATCTTTTCATTTTTTATATCTTTCAGCATGATACGGTTCAACATTTCGGTTGAAACAGGACAACCTGTAATGCGGAATTGAGCCTGAGCGAGCGTAAGTAATTTCAGTTTGCCTGTTTTTTCCTTACAGGGTTTGCAGTATTTTATCGTTTTGATATATTGCCTGTAAAGATGTTTGCGTACTTTGTCTGTACTTGCATATTCGGGCGGCATGTTACCCGTTGCGACTTTCGTGCTTTCCTGTTCTGCAAACAAATCATCTTCGGGACAGTTGCATGCTTTTTTTTTCGCTTTTTTTGTTTCTGCCTGATATTTCAGATCTACTTCAACGGCAGACAGCGATTTGATAAAATCTTTCAATTCCTGCATTTCATTTTCTGAAAGCAAAAGATAATAATTCAACCTGTCGTTTACGCTGTCGTTCAAAATAACGGTTTTGGAAGGCAAATACCATGCAGGCGTTATATTGTTGAATTTTGAAAGTAAAAGTTTCGTTGGAACTGTCATACCTGTCAAGTCGAAATTGCGTACGTAGAGGCTGTCGAACAGGGTGCGATTGTTGCCGAAAGAATAAAAGGCTTTTGACATTCGCCGGATAATCTCTCTGTTGTCCGCTTTGATTTGCTGCACTATCGTATCAATGTCGTTAATCATATATTCCAAAGGCAAAGTTTCCATTTTTTGCGGGAAAGATAAAAAGCCCTGCGTAATGCTGTTTTCAGGAAAATCAAGCCGGAACATATTTTTACCGGCGCCCGTTTCTCTGTAATAATTATTGCGTTTAACCTGTTCGGGAGAAACAAATATATTTTTTCGTTTTTGCAGCAAACCATCAGCATAGGAAGTTATCATGTTTTCGACAGCCAATACGAAATTATTATAAATATCCTCATTGCCTGCATAAATCTGAAAGCCGCACAGCCTGCAATTATTTTGCAGTAGTTTACGGGTCAAAGTCGAATCGGCGCGTTCCGAAGCATAACCTTTTTCGCCGATAAGGATAATCAGATTGGTTGCATTGCACTCATTATCGAACTGATTTACTGCTGCGCGTAATCCCGACCATGGTTGACCGAGTTTGACAGGACGCAGCCTGTCTTTGTGATTGGCTTTACCGGAAAGATAATTCATTAATTGATCAAAATCGGGATGCAATTTTGTTCCCTTCAGCGTTGCAGTCTGTTTATCATCAAAAGCCAGTATACAGTTAAATTGATATGCGGCAGTATTGTCCTGTTCAAACAGAGGCTGAAGACTCTGAATGGCATTGACAATTTGTGGAAACTGTTCTATAGTTTGCTCCTGTCCTTCAAAAACAAAGGAAATATTGATTTTTTTCAGTTCTTTGGTAACAGTTCTGAAATCCTTTCGCGTTATATGACCTCCGTTGACATTAAAAATGTAATTGTTGCTGTAATCGAACAAAGGAACGGCGATGCGCGTTTTGAAGGCAATAAAGCCGTTTCGCGTCGAGTAGGAAGATACGGGACTGTACTGTAAAGGTTTATATTGATCGGACAGAAAATGCACGCTTTCCGAAAAATCTTCCGTCAAGAGAATATCCTGTCCTTCTTTTGCGACAAACTGCAGCGAATCGCGGGGAACAGTGAATAAATCGACATGCAGCCCCGTTCCTATATCTTTGACGAGTGAATTGTCTATCCAGCCCAAAATGTCGTTTTTGGCTTCTTCGGCTTTAATATGAGGTTTTTTGGAAATAAGAGTTTTGTTGCCATCATCCGACACTTTCAGTTGATAAACAATATCGTACGGAGCAATGCTTGCCGCTATGGAATTAAATTCCAAATCTTTGTATGTTTTCACAGAGTCGGTAACGAAGTATTTGTCGGGATCAATAATCGGAACAGTATCGGCTATAAGCGACAGCATCTTAGTTTTTTTGCTGCTGGAAATGTCTGTTACCGATTGCCGGTTAAGCAACAAATGCGATTTGTGTATCCATCCGTAATATTCGGCCTTTTTATGGACTAATTTACCGTTTTTCAGAACATCCGGCGTATATTTTATTAAGCGCAAGTATTCACCTTTCTTTTTTATGACTAAAAAAGGTTCGAGAAAATCAACGTCTTTTGCTTTGACTTTGCCGCCCGCATTGTTGAGAGTGAAATTCTTTTCGCGATCCGAATAAACTATCCATGGTTCTTTGTTCAAATCGGTTTTCGGAGCTTTTACCTCGCCGATGCAATAGTTCATCGAGTATTCACGTGGAACTTTTCTGATGCGCGTGAAGCGATGCACGGGCCCGCAAGAGATTAGCAGGACAACCGCAACAATAAGGATATTGAGTTTATGTAAAGTGTTCATAATTATATTGAATAATAAAAAACGTTTGCTTATAAATTTTTCAATTCTCCAAATCTGTTTGTAAAACAGTCAATTTTGTTATACAGTAATCGCCGCCTTCTTCCATATCAATCAATACTTTGTCAATCTGTGTTTTTTTTCGCCCTATAATCCGCAAACCCTGACAGTAAGAATAAAAATCGTTCTTTTTTCTGTTGTTGATAATGACAGGCGTGTTGGGATTGTTGCATAAATACGTTTTCAGAATATAATTGTAATTAACGTTGAACGGTTTTTGATCAACTATTGCCTGCAGCTTTGCCTTTATTTCGTTGCCTATCATGCTTTCAACATCAAGAGTGTCGTCATCGTTATACCGGCGTTCAATAACAATAATATGGCGGACAGGATATTCGGTTTCATCCGTTTCGAGCAGCACTTCATACGCGCCGTAGCGTTCGTAACGGTATATCGCCGTTTTTTCACGCGAATCAACCATTCCTGTTTCGCCAAATTCCCACCTCCATTCTTTTGAGTTGCCTTCGCCCCTGAAAACGATATACTCACCTTCAATTCCTGTGGCGGGTGCGTTTATGCGTACCAGCGATTCCGCCGCTTGCCGGTTTTGTTTCTGCATTACATTTACAAAGAATTTTTTTTCTAATTTTCCGTCAACCTGTAACCGAATCTGATAATGTTGAGTAACGGTATCGGCGGGATAGAAAAATTCACCCATGCTTTCTGTGGAATAATCGCCGTTTCCGAAATCCCAACGCCAACTGCCTGCACTTTTTGTACTGTCGGCATAGTTTATGCGCGTTCCTTTCGGCGTTGTTTCTAATACTGTTACGCCGGCTTGTACTGTGCGTTCCTGAAGAGAGCCGCGAACAAGCAAAACTAAAACGATGCAGGCAAGCAAAACAATGATTACTATATATAGCCTGCTGTTTAATATTTTTCCCATGCTATTTTTTATTTTTCAGTTCATCTTTCTTCTTTTGCAAGCCTATACCGCAATCTTCCAGATTTTTCCCTAAGGTAACAATGTTTTGCTGTTTGCTCCACAACTCCTGCTTGTCATAAAACCATGCGCCGTAAAATTCCGATATTTGCAAAAATATTTTATAACGATTGTCAAGTTTATTATTTTCATAAAGGTTTTTGAACTCATTTAAATAATATTTGATTTCGTCTTCTTCGTAACTAGCTTTGACGCCGGGATTGAAATTGAGGATTTTATTGTAAAGAGAATCCACAATGACTGACTGTGCATTTTGCGCCGACTGAAAGGTAGTAATGCGTTTCATCTTGGAAATGGCAAAGGTTTTCTGCATTTGAGGCGTGCCTGTATCGGTATAATAAACAAGACACAGGCAACATATTACAGTGGTTGCCATAAACAGCATTCCAACGTACAGAAAACCGAAAAAGCGTTCGCGCCTGTTTTTAGTGTCTTTGATTTGATTGTCCATATTAATTAATTTTATTTGATTTCTTTTCCTCCGACAGTAATTTTTCGGGTGGCTTGCCTGTTTTCTTCCATACACTTTTTCAATTCGTTTTTAATCATGTCTTCATCATATTTCAAAATGCGTATGGAGTCTTTGACTTTAAGAAAAGTCATGAGCTGATTCAACAGTTTGCGATGGAAGCGTATGTCCTGTTCGTTGAATTTGTCAATATCGGACAAAATTTCCTGCTTTCGCCGGTTAACTGTGTTTTGAAGTCTGTCATCGTTAAGATTGGAGTTGAACAGACCCGAATAGTAATAAAGGGTATCAATGTGAGCGGTAATATCCAGTTGATATTGATGGATGGCATCGTACTCTCCCGTTTTACTTATTATGCGTTTCACTTCAACAACAGAAGTGCGCAGATAGCAAAAATAGGCGAATACGGCAACAACTACGCATGCTGCCAGATACAGAGAAAAAATCCCGTATCCGCGAGTGATGTCTTTACTGTTTTTTGCTTTCATATTCTTTATTTTTAATTTTTCAATTTTCTAATGTTGTATTGATTCCAAGCCATGCCTTATGCGATTTGCCTGAAAGTCGAAATTTAGCTTCCGCTTTTGATATTTTATATTTTATTGATACATGACGTTCAAAAGGAATCGTCATATCTATTAATTCTTTAAGAATACGGTCGTTTATTGCATTATGTTCAAATGTACGCATTTGTGCCGGACTGACAGGTTCGACTGTGATTTCAATATCAACACTGTCGTTTGCTACTGTTTTTCCTAAAACCGAACGAATGCCCAACTGCCATTTTCCCAAAGGAGTGCGGTCTTCCGTATCCAGGTGGGAAACAGTTTTCTTGCCTTCACGTATACAGACAGAGCAATTCAGAATGATTGAGATTAATTGTGCTATTTGTTCCAAACTGCGGGATATTTCACTAATGACAGGTATCAACTTTATGAAAAGCAATACCTGACGGGTGGACAGATATTGCAAAATGTGCCAGCGGTTTTTTAAGACGTTAGGTAAATTTTCATACAAATGTATTTTATGGTATTTCCGTTCGCACAGTTGGGCTTCAATGCCTATTTTATCCAACACTATTTCAAAAGGATGGAAAAACCGACGAATGTCGGATTCCCTGTTTTTATGTATCCGTATATCGTTGATAATATCATCTTTGCTTCGCAATTGCAAATGGTCGGATGATTGGTGAAATATTCCTTCGGGCAACGAATCGTAAATGCTTTCCCTGTTTGCATAAATATACAAATAATTTATCAAATCGCTGTACTCTTCATCGGCGCTTACTGATTTGATGTTGTCGATATCTTTGGATATTTCTTTCCAATTGCCTTTGCTGCGTACAATCAATACCCGGCCTGCAACCTGCTCGTTTTCTATCAAACAGGCTGCGGCTACTTCAGACCGGTAATCGGTTTCGACCGTATTAACTGTAAAAGAATTATCCATAATTAATATTTTCTAAATATCAAACTAATCCAAAACCGTCCAACTGCTGCCCTTTTTAGGTGTTTCCGTTTGTTGTGCGCGTTCGGATACGACAATATTTTCCTTATGCTGTCCGATATACTCCAGCGTACTTAACCTTATCCACAATTCGGACAGGGTATTCAAAAACGATTCTACCTGAACCATTACTGTTCGTATAGCGTTATGATTGTATATCAGGCTCATCGTTTCCGACAAAAGCTCTTCAAATGACCCCGGATTGACATCGCTCCATTCGTAAAAATAACGCAGCAGTTCTTCCCTGTCCATCTTGCCGATACACCGCAAGCTGACATAAACGATATGAGCCAAAGTGGAAAAGTAATTTACTATCTCAACAGGAGCGGCTTCGCGTCCTGTATTGCGGTATGGAAAATAAATAATGGCAATGTAACGCATTAAATTTTCGCACATTGCAGCAATGTGCAGCGCCATTGACGAATTATGCGTCCGGTTGCGGACTTTGGAAACAATATTGTTGGATGCACGTTCAATGTTGCTTATATAATTGTCAAAACGTTCGTAATACGACAGCAATTCGGAATGGCTGCTCATTCGCGTACAGGGTGGAATGTAATTGGTATCTACTTCGTAACGGCCTGCATGTTGACGGATGCGCCCGATAACCAAATGAAACAAGCCTAACCGATCGTAGTTGGTATGTCCCTGCGGAATAACGGACAGCCGATAGGTTTCTGTTACATCAGGGTGGCGCGGAGGCATTTCTTCTTCGTTAGGAATACCCGACGGAACACGCAGGAAAGGTTCTATCGAAAGAATTACGTCCCAAAATTTTGTAGCGCCGGCATCGGATTTTTTGTCCTGTTGAAATGTATGAGTGTACAGGATAAAATCATCCTGTCCGGGATTGTATGAAATGCGGCAACCGCCGGCAGTGAGAGCATTACAGCGCCGCAACTTGATTTCTACCTTGCCTGTTACACGCTCGCTAATATCGAATTCGCTTGAAGCGGCACGTCCATCAAAAGAAGGAAGCAAGCCGTAATTATATCGCGTGAGGCGAGTGGCGAGATTGTCGTACAGACGCTCAATAAAGTAATTTTCGGTCTGTTGAAAGTGTGTGGATGAAACATCCATTCCTTCTACCCAGTTCACTAATTTATGTATAATCTCTTGCATATTATTTTGTGTTTTATTTTAACGCTATTTATTAAACTGTCCTTTAAGATTTTATTTTTTCTTGGCATTAATCGCCTGCAATCTTTCGTATTCCCAGTTCGGCGAAGTCTGCCGATTTCATCGTATTGAAAGCAAAACGCCTGCCTTACGGCAAATACTGCTATCTGCTTTTACCTCCGATGCTGCTAAAAACGCTAACGACGAACAGGGGATACTCTTTTCGCTACTTTTACATCGCAAAGTTAATATTTCTTATTGAATAAACAATTTTTTTTCTTTATTATTGCCATAATTTTGATTATTTCTTGCCTCTGCTTGTGATTTTTCTGCAATTATCTGTATCCTGTTTATAGTTTTGCGTATCATATTGTTAATAGTTAACTGTCAATTATTATTATTCATTGTTAATTGTCAATCAAGGAGTTTCCATTTGCCTTTATCGCGGTATTCCCTTATGCGGTTTTTGTAAACAAAGCCGCGAAGCCCCGCTTCCGTTTCTATCACACACCAGTTTGTCGGCAGATCCCAATAACGAAATACTTCGTCTTTTTTGATCTGCCCTGCAATTTCCGACTGTGCGCTTTGTCCTTTACGTATATTGACGTAACCATCGGGATCGTCGATAATTCCGAGTTTGCTTTTAGTTGTATCACGCATGGTTTCCCATCGCAGAATATCGGCGTCTGTCAGCGCTTTTACCTGCTGTTTTGGAATATATCCGTAAACCGTTTCCGTTCTGTCGAGTATCGTGGCGTAGCCGTACATGTCGGCAACAGGGCTTTCGACAGGCTTTTCCACTTCAACAAACCAGTAGTTGTCATGTCCCATTTCGTATGCTTTCAGAAACTCCACAGGCTGAAGCGTATCAATATCATAACTGTCGGCAAAAGGCTCAAGAAGCAGCAGCGTGTTGTTTCCCTTTACGCAGGCGCGGAACGATGAATCTATTTTTTCCAGCGTGGGCATTTCACGCATGGGGTTTTCGCAGAACTCACGGAGTACGGAGTAACCGTAATAATTATTGGGTTTAAGGCTTTTCTTGAAGGCTTCCCTCTTTTCCATTCTTGTTGTATAACCACTAAAATCATTACTATAAAGACACTTGACAATTGTATTATTCATGCCTTCTATTTGATAACGCAAATGAGCGGAAAACCATGCGGCAACTCGCTCTCCTCCATATAAAGGTTCGTAATACTGTATCCTGCTTGAATCGTCATATATATTAAATATCCCCCCTTTGCTCATTTCGTCTTTATATTCAAGCTTGATTGCAGTATTATAATCTGAATAATAAGTATGGTCATCATCTTTAATATGAATTCTTCTGCCTTTTCCCTCTCTTTAACAAAATATAATTGAAAAGCATCCAATCGTAAATCAGACATTTTACTTCCACTCAAAAATACCCTTGTATTGTCTATATATTCTAATGTTGCTTTTCTTGCATCAAACAGCGCTCCATTGTAAGTTGCCTGCATAAAATCAATAACAGATGCGACATCCGAAACAAATGTTTCCTTATATTTATCATAATACTGTCGGAGCGCTTCGGTATCGCTCATCATCAAATAGCGGTAAAACAGGGCATATTTTTCGGGTGGAAAAGATTCAGGCACCTGATCTCCGTACATTCCTGAATTTTGATAGGTTTGCATCCATATCAAACCATGCTTTGGAGCAAGTACTAATGAACCAAGTTCATCACCGTAGCCTTCCTCCTCATAATATTTAGGTTCCTCAAGATCGCCTGCCAGTACAATCAGTCCATCTGCCGGATAGTCTGCCAAGTCAATACCCCAGAGCATTTTCATGCGTCGCTTAAGCCTGCCGGGGCGAAGGGGAGGGCAAAGCGAAAATACCTCTTTTGACAGCAGGGCTGTGCGTTCAGTATCGCCGTCTTTTTTGACGTAAAGCTGTACGGGCTTCTTTTTTTGTTTTTCCTGCGCTGTTTGAGCCTGAATCGGATTGAATATTAAATAGCTAAACATGGAGGCAATCAGTATTATGAAAAATAATATGTTAGCTTTGAGTGTCATTTGTTAATTGTTAATTATCAATCAAGGAGTTTCCATTTGCCTTTATCGCGGTATTCCCTTATGCGGGTTTTGTGAACAAAGCCGCGAAGCCCCTGTGCGGTTTGAACTACGTACCAGTTTCCGGTCAGTTCCCAGAAATAAAAAATCTCTCCGTCCTTGATGGTTCCGAGTATTTTTGAGCCGACGCTTCGCTTTTCCCTTATATTTACATAGCCGTCGGGATCCTGTATAATGCCCTTGCGGCTGCTGATTTGGGTATTTACACGCTTCAAAAGTTCGGCATCGCCTTCGGGACTAAGCACAAGCCGCAAGGTATTCGCATGTTTTTCAGTAATTTGCCTGACTTTCGATTTTTCTACAAAGCCGCGTATGTTAAAATCGCTTTGAACTATAACGTATTCCGGGCGTTCCGGCGCTTCCCAGTACAGGAATGTATCGTCGTCCAGCAATTCATTGCATGCGCCAACGCGCATGTCGCAGTCGATGCTCACAACTTCCTGAACGGATAACATGCCTGTTAAGGCTGTCATTTTATTCCTGTATTTTGCCATATAGAGCAGCAGATAGGGGTTTTTCTTCCAGGCATCGGTATTTTCGTGGGGTAAGCCTTCGCCTTCTTTGATCTTTTCGACTATGGCAATCTCGGAACGCTTTACGTAGCCTCTTACTTTCTCTTTGCGGTCGAGGATTCTGGAGTAGCCGTTTTCGTCAAGCTCCGATGGAGTTTCTACGGGCAGCATTACTTCTGCGAAATAATAATCGTCGTAGCCGAGTTCGGTAACAGTAAGTTCGTCTGTCATTTTCAAAATATCTATATCAAAAGCCCAGGGGTGAGGCTCAAGCCAAAGTTTTACGCCGTCTGTAATCGGCTTGGCTTTGTAAATTTCAAGCATTTTTGCGCGCAGTGAAGAATACCGCCAGCGCCCCTCGCAGAACTCGCGCAGCAAGCCGTAGCCGAAATATTTATTTTCTATCAACATGCCGCTGTATTTGCTTGCGAGGCTTTCCCCCTTCGCCTATTCGCAGCAGAAAGTTAAGAAATGCCGCCACGCCTGCCTCAGGAACATAACCTTTCCACGGCGTTTCTTCGTGTGCAAGCATGCGCGAGATTTTTTCCTCGTTTCTTTCTCTGCTGTTCCATCCGTGAAAAGGCTCCGTATTCATAAAAATATATTTATCACTGTCATCAGGCACGTGGCTGTATCTGCCATAAGGCAGCCAGAGCTTGCGTCCTTTTTCGGCTTGCTGCCTGTGTATATACATGTACAGGGCATCCAGACGCAAATCCGTATAACGGAGGTAGCCATCGGCTATGCCAACAAAATAATTCGGCTCGAGGAGATATA
>JAIRZQ010000140.1 GCA_031267135.1 Prevotellaceae bacterium | reverse complement strand
AGGCAGTTCCAAAACCCAATCGCGTATTTTTAATTTATTGTCCATATCTTAAAATTGCATTTTGACTGCAAAAATAGTCATTTTTCAGACAAAAACGCAGATGAAATGCAATTATTTTTATTTCAGGCTTATTTTATATAAATACAAAATTTGCATTATATCTGCAAAAACAGTCGTTTTTCGGACAGAAACGCAGATGGAATGCAACACAAAGAAGCAACAAAACCCCGCCAGTCCTCACGGTTAGCGGGGTTTTTCATCAATCAATTTAATCATTATGAAAAGAAAACTGTAATACTGTTTTACGGCAGGCGCAAGGATTTATATGCCTTGCGGTCGTTCAACAAATCGCTGCAACCCACCGAAAACGCCAGTTTCACTTTTAATCCGAAAGATAAAGGCGAAAACCGGTCAGTCAATACGCAGGCGGTATTCATTAGCGGTCGGCCCGGCTCATAGTGATTGTATTCCACAAAGCGTTTTCCGGCATAACTGCTTTTCTTCATATCATTAAAACCGTAATCCACAAAAACGCCTGTGTAAATGGCTGTACCAACGCCAATATTCCATTTTACGCCTGTTTCCAGTGTTCCCGACAGCGAAACGCCCAAATCCGGTTTGCCGCTGTTTTCATTCAGGTTGAAAACGCCGTAACCCAAGTCGTTTTGCCAGATTTCCGTCTGGTCATAGTCGGGATAGTAGCCCGAAGCCGTCAGAACAGCATCACTGCCGCTGTATTTTGCATACACCGGCAAACCGAGCTTCAAACCCGCTGAAGCGTAAAACCTGTGGTTGTTGCCTGTCCGGTATTGCACCGACAGCGGAATGTTCAACAGTCCGGCAAACTGTTTTTCACTGTAGCGGCCAATACGGGTATTGTAGATAATTGGATTGTTGAGAATATCGAATGTGGCATTTGTTCCGGCAAAACCGTTCAAACCGATTTTGCCCTGATAAAACGCATATTCCAGTCCCGAAGACAATCCCCAGTCCTTACTCAGGAAGTAGGTATAAACAACGCCAAATACCAACACCGGCAAACCATATTTCAGATTTGCCGTTGTTCTGTTTTTTTATATTTATTCAATTCTACTTCAACCAGTCGGGATATTCTTTTAAAAAATCCTTATACGGATACATTACAAAATCAAAAAAGTTTTTTGGGTTATTTTTGATACTTGGCGTTGAGGGGTGCGGCAACATTATATGAAGTTTGTTAACATCTTTATAATAAATTACAGTAGCCCTTTTCTTTGAGTCAAATTCATTCCTGTAACAATGTTTGTTCGGGGAATTGCTGAAAATCTCACTATTTACAAAATCCCAGCCGACAGGGTCGCCACAGCAATTTACTATTACATCAGGGTTTAGAATACTGATTTCTTCCTTCAAAAAATCTTTGTAATTTTCCAAATACCGTTTCAATTCGTTCTCAGAAATGCTGCCTTTGCCGGGTTGTTTTTTCGCCTCAACGTATGCAAACGGCGTATTATCACTGAACTCAATGATGTTTTCCTGCGCAATGGTTTCAAAAGATTTTTCAGGGTTGAGAATTGCATATAAACAATACGCAAGATTCTTGAAAAACGGTATTTCGTAGATTTTATCATTATTAAACCAGCATCTTGCATCGTCGTCCCAATGTTTGTCGCTGTCTGCATCCTGATTTTGGTCTTTCAACAGAAATAAAACTCGCCTGTTCGCATTTAACCATAAATTTTCAATGACACGTGGCTTGCAGACAAGACCGTCTTTACAGAAAAACTTGCTGTCACCTTTCTTTTCGCTTGCCTGTTTCCAATTGGCAAAGAGTTGTTCCAATTCTTGATTTATGCTCATAATATTTTTTAGTTTTACAATTCGTATTCATTGAAATTAATACCCAAATATTGGTATAATTCATATCTATCCTTGAACGTATAATCCTCTCGGGTAGATGCTTTGAAAACATTGTCAGAATCTACACCAACTTCAAAAGGCACAACTGCCGATTTTATGATTTTGCCATACCAACTAAGTGAGGCTTGTGTGCGGATAGGGTGAATTGACTGTAATTCAATAAATACCTCTGTTACTTCCTTATTAACTAACAACTTTTGAATGCTGAGCAAGGTGTGAACTTCGCAATAACTATCTTTAACAGAAACACTTATCCATCTATATTTTTCTCTGTTTCCATAATCTTCTCTATCAGGCAAGAATAATTTTCCATTAATTTTTGCGCTTACAATTCCAAAACCAAACTCTCTGCTTTCAAGATATAAATCGGTTACTGTCATATCATCGGCCAACTTCACTTCGGGAATATAGAGATTAATATTTTCATTTTCAGGCGTTTCAAGAAACACTTTGCCCGTTTGCTCGTATGCCGATAATGAAGCCATAATTGCACCTATCTGTTGTGTAGTTTGAAAATAAGATTGCTTTCTCGTCTGATATTCTTCCCTTACAACATTCAGATTTTCATCAACTTCCAATTCCCACTCAATACTCCCAAAACTTAAAATAAAAGTTTCAGTTTTAGTTAATTCGCTTTCTATTGAAACTAAATTAGAAAGAAGCGTTTCCTTGTCAATTTTAGGATAATTAGGCACTGCGCTTGCAATAATTTCATACAAGTCAGCATAGGAAATTTGAAGTCCTAATACATCTTTTGAATACAATCCTGCCTTATTGGCAGTCAAATCCAATTTCGTGAGATTGGTACTGATTTGCTCGATATTTTTATCGACAAATTTAGTTGATATACTGTTGCTGCACGAAGTTAGTGCGATAATGGACATTGCAAGTGCAAATACGAACATTGATTTTTTAAAATACATAATATTTAGCGTTTTTTTAAGGTGTAAAGTTATTGCTAATATTTTGAATATCAGACAAAAACTACGGCTGATTTGTCCAAAAAAGTGGCTGATTGTTCCACTTTTACTATTGTACATAAATGATTTTCAGCGATTTGTCTTTTTGAAGTTGTGAAATTTTGTGGGAAGTGGTTTCGATAATCACAATGCGTTTGCAGTTTTCGTAGAGGTCTGCCGAGAAATTGTAATTCAGGAGTTTTGAAAGTTTTCCAAGTACTTTGGCATCAATATATTCGCGCTTAAAAATTTTATAAACATTGCTGACATCGCAATTCAGGGCTTTTGCCAAATCGCATGCCTTCAAACCTGCTTCGAGCATTTTTTGCCGTATCAGTATGCCTATAATATTTTTCTTTTTGTTGTTTTTTGCCATAGAAAAAGCGCAAACTGTCTGTTTATTGCTTATTTCTATTGACAGGCTCTACCAAAACCCTTTACCCAAATAAGCGCAGACAGTTCACGCTCAAAGGGCGTGAACTTCTGCGACTTATTCTCTGGCAAATACTTGGTAGATTTTGTCAATAAGAGAATAATCGCTGTAAGTTCAAAATATCTTTATATCAGTTTATTATGTTTTTATTCTTACATATTTATTCGTTTAAAAATTCAGATTGCAAAGGTACTGCTTTATTTCTAATAATGAGTGAGATTGAGTGAAAATTCTTGATTTCTTTGTTGAAGAATTTATTTATAAGGTATCGTATTTATGTTTGTGTCGCTTCTCAAAATGTTCCCTGATAAATTTTTTCACTTCCGACTCCAGGTAGTACGTCTTCTGGTCAATCCGCTTGAAAGGCAACCATTTAAGACTGCGATATCGCTGCAGGGAGCGTTTGCTCACATTAAGCATCATGCACAAATCCTGATTGTCCAGAAGCAGTTCGCCATTGTAGGTATGCCGTTCCTTTTCGGGTGGCTTTGAAATCCTGTTTTCCAGACTGTCGAAGCGTTCCATGATTTTCTGCAGCCATCTGTCTAAATATTCTTTTTCGATGAACATAATGTGCCGGTTTTTAGATGTGACCGCTAATGAAGTAATTTGAACCGGCAAGGTCGCGCAGGATAATTTCCCGCCCGCGCATAAACTTGATATAGCTCTTTGCCGTGCGTTCCTTTACCTCCAGAATGGACTGTATCTGTTCGCACAAATCCGCATAAGTACAGTGCTTTTGATTGCCAAAAACCGTCCGGGTAACGTTTATCAACTCCGTTTCTTTGCGTTTGTCCTTTTCCTCTTTGGGCTTTTCACCAAGGTAAGTGTGCATTTCTTTTTCCCTGTCCCAGGAAAACTGCACAAGCGGCACATCCAGCGGACTGCCATCGCGGACTTTCAATGCCTTAACGACAGAAACAGAAGGATTTTCATCTTTCTCAATTGAAAGGATTGCCGCCGCTTTGCGTTGCAGTTCCGAGCCGGGATGCCCGCGGAGTTTCAGACCGTTGGGAATGAAATGCAGTACGCAAACGATGCAGGTTCTGTAAATGCCTGCCAGACGGTAGAGTTCGTCAATTACACCAACACTTTCGGCTTCGTCATTGGCACAGCGTACCAAATCGGCAATGCCGTCAATGACAACCATTTGAATACCGGAAAACTGATAATAGAATTTATCCATGCTTTGTACTATGGCCTGCATACGCTCTTTGCGCGACATGGAAGTCAGGCAGTAAGCTTTGAAATATTCGGGCATTTTATCGGACTTTGCCCGCCGTAAAACACCTGCAATGTTTTTGTAAAGTTGCACTTCCGACTGTTCGGTATCGTAAAGTAAAACGGCTTTATTTGCGGTATTGGGTAGAATTGCCGTTCCCAGCGTGTCGATTGAAAAATCGGCATTACGGACGGTTCCGGCAATCAGGCTTCCCAC
>JAIRZQ010000114.1 GCA_031267135.1 Prevotellaceae bacterium | reverse complement strand
CATGATTTTTTATCAATTTTATTTTGCAAATATATGAAAATAGAATAAAACGGCAAAAAAAGTAAAATTTATTCCGAATTTCACAGTTGCAAAACTCTGTCTGTTGCGCCGTTGGCTGTAGAATAGTGCTTTGCAAACACATTAACAAGATAAAAATGATGAAAGGCTCTAATCATAAGCGCTTCGCCGCGTTGCGGGTTCAAGCGTTCGGGATTGCCGAGCTTTTCTATTTCGGAAAGCGCCTGATTGGCTGTAGCTACTGCAAGGTAATAGGTTTCCCATACACGCATGGGCGATTCGTTGCCTATTTTCTTAATATCTTTCCATTTGTACATCTCGTCCTGTAAAAGAGCATACGAGGTTGCCAGGTCTCCTCTGTCGTCAACATTGTCCGACATCATTTCGGTAGTCCACACAAACAAATGCGAAGCGTATCCGCTTACCAGCAATCGTGTAATTTTTTCGTCGGAATCCAATTCAAGTCTGTTATTGAACATCGTGTCCAAATATTTGTCGCACGAAATGCCTGTAATCATTAATGTAACAGAAGCTATTGATATAAGATATTTTTTCATATACATATTATTATTTTATAATCCTAATTTTAATGTCATGGTAATTTGTTTAGGTACAGTTGCCGACCTTCGCGGAAAAAGCCCGATACAGCGCGCGCAGACAATCATTGAAAATTGTGTTCATCCCGATTATAAACAGTTATTGTGGGATTATGTGAAACTTGGCGGGAAAAACCATACTCCGCATACACTAAGTGCATGCTTCAATATGCATCAGGAGTTTATTAAATCAGGCGACATGCGCAAAACCGATTTCAGTAATTTGTAGGTCATGTTTTTTCTATGGGATTTTTATTTTAAAATATTCATGTAAATAATCGCATCTTGCTTTCGCTTTAATGCAATTGACCCACACGAGCGAGTGCGATAGACCCATACGGGCGAGTGTGATTGACCAACATGAACGAGTGTGATTAACTCACACGGGCGAGTGCGGCAATCATAAACGGACAATTACGATTTATAAGCCGGTTGCTGCTTACGAACTAACTCAAAATGGAACAGGATAGAACTAAAACAAAGACAGGCTGCAATGTGCAGCCTGTCTTTGTTTTGTAGTCATAACAGAATCAGATATTATTCTTTCTAATTACCTGAACCTTCATATTCATCATCCGAACCTTCAGTACTATAGTCGCAAGGATCATCAGCCGGTGATCCATTACAATATATATATGTATGATAAGTTCCATTTTTATAACATGTGATAATTTCTAATCCCTCACAGCAATTATATGGACAAGCCTGTTCAGGTATCTCATCACAACAATATTCTAAATAAGCTTTTCCATCAAAAGAGCCAAAACTTGGACTGCAAGGTATTTGTGTTTTTGCTAACATGTGAAGGTAATCAATCTGAAATTCAGTTAATGGATAAGGAGAATGAATGGTGTTATTGTAAGGTTCTCCACAATTACCATACCCAGAAATAGCATATTCATATCCATCTGCTTTGGCTATACCGGACATGCATAACAACACTAATACGCATATAAGCGTTACTAATTAAGCTATAATTATATTTATTATCAGCTTGTTAAAATCCTAAAAGTCGCTTATTCTATATAAACTCTAATAATAAAATAGTCAATCGGTTTGCCTGTTTTATAGGCAAATATTTTGCCGGTCAGCAAAGAGTTACTTGATAAAAAAATAACCTCGTAGAATGTTGCGAGATTACTTTTTAATGATAAAAAATGTTTAAACTCTTATTTGCGGACTCTTTGTTTAATGTCCGGTTTTCCTGCAGTGTTTTTCCTGTCCGTATCGAAAGTGGGGCTGTATTTTCCTGCGGGGATGTCTGATAAAACAGCAGCATTACAAGCTCTGGCTACCGGAACATAATCGGTCAAAGCAGTCTTTAACGCAGAAGCAGCAAAACCTGCAAGCGCTCCGAATAATCCACCGCCGCTTACCTGAACGGATGTATCATAAGTAATGGTTCCTTTGCGTTGAAAAATGGTTTCATTCGTAATGGTAGAACGTAAAACATATTCAATGACAACTGTTACATTACTGCCTATGGTTGATTTGTCCCAACCGGTAATGTAAGTGAATAAAGCAGCGTCGGCGCCGAGTATGGTTCTGAATTTGTCTAACTGTCCGTTTGCATAATTTTCAGCATCATAAGCGCTTTCTGTTTTATACAGGTCAAGGCATAAAAACGGAGAGATTACATAGTAACCTTTTTCGCAAAGGGTTCTGGACAGTGTCATGTAGAAAAATTCCTTGGCTTCTACATTGGTAGTCGTATTGATTGGCGGCATCACAGCAATAGATAATGGACGCTCGCTGTACATTTTTGGATAAACATCGGCTTTTGTCAGGTTTGAAACAGTACATGACTGTATCAATAGTTGACCGATTAATAAAATATAAAGTATTTTTTTCATTGTTCCAGACGTTTAATAATTCCTTCAATAAATGCTGCGGATTCGGGATATAGGGATATTTCCATTTTCATCATCTCTATTCCTTCTTTTGTTTTTCCCTGCTTAACAAGTAAATAGCCATAATCGGCATAAATTCCCGGAGGTATGGTTTTTCGTCCTGCTTTTTGATTATCAATAATATATTGATATTCTTTCAGCAGCTTTTCCAGATCTTCATCTGTGTTGTTTTTTACATAAGCATAACTTGCTTCCTGATATTTGCCCCAGTTATATAGGGTTGTTTGCGGCGAGCAAGCTGAAAGCAGTAAAAAACATAATGCAATAAATAATATTTTTTTCATGGCAAATTGATTTGTTTAGTTTCATGTATTGCTACAATTATATTTTTTTCATACAGTATTTTATCCTGATATATCACTTTAAGATGTCGAGTACCTGTTTTAATAGCATAGGTATTGGCTTTGATTTTCATTTTTTTCAGTTTGTCAACTTTGGCTGTAAAAGAAGGATTATCATCAATCATAACTGTTACTCCTTCGCTGTACACAGTGTTGCCGCTTTGCACAAATTGAAGATATCCCATATTATCAACACCTCCGCTTTTGCTCACGTTGCCTGTTGAGCAGGCGGCAACCATAAATGCGGCAATAATTATAATTATACTTTTTTTCATTATTTGATCTCCTCTATATAATATTTTGTGAGTTGTGTTTCATCAATCTGGCCTTCTATAAATTCTGCTGTCGAAAATTCATTATCTACAGATTCGCCGCCTGTTAAAGTAATTTTTATTTTTCCTACTACCTTACCGGGAAGTTCCATTTGCATTCCTGTTTGTGGATTTTTCACAGATTTCCCTTTTTCCTTTACAGCAAATAAATCACCTTCATTCAATCCTTGAGTTTTACCTCCCGACATGTAAAAAATACCTTCATCTATTGCCAAAAAATAAGCCCGCCACGGTCTGTCCATGCAGTTATTAATAATATTTTCTGCAAGTTGTGAAATGGCAGCCGAAATGGCTTTATCGCTCAGTGTAGCATCAAAGTCGGCAGAACCGCCAATGCCAAGTGTTGTTTTTGATTTCATTTCGGCAGAACCTTTAGCTTCTTCCGAATAAATAATTTGCCCTGATGAAACGTCTATCAAGCGCAGGCTGACAGCCGCTTCTACAATTTGAGTCTTTGCACGTGAAATAAGATTTGTATTTCCCACGTTTTTTCTCCCAAATTGAGTAATAGAACCTACAATGATGTAATCAGCAGGAACTTCCGGGCGTTTTCCTTCCGCATCCTGCGTTTCAAACATTGCCTTATCAATATCCGAACGTTCCAACAAAATAAATTTTCCGGTAGAGGCTAAGCGCGTGGTTAAAATATCCAGCGCCTGCTTTGCCATAGGATCATTTTCTTTGTCGTAAAAAATTCCCTTGCCATACTGCGTTTCATTGGAAAAACGCGAAATGGCTACTTTTCGTTTCAGCATTTTTCCTGTTTCCGTCGGCTCCTGTACCTGTGATTCTGTTTGTGTAGTTTTGACTTGTGCATAACCAGCAACATTAATTACAAGTAAAATCATTAATGATAAAAATTTATTTTTCATAAATACATATAACAAGGACTTCTAATATTTGAATTATTTTGCAAAGAGCCGAAGTCCGATTAAACTTTTGCAAAAAATATTAAAGAGTTCCACAAAATTATATCAAATTTCTGATAAAAACACAATTTTTAAAAAAAATTTCAATGATACTTTATTTCATAACGTTTTTGTGGAGCATATCGGAATCGAACCGATGACCTTTTGACTGCCAGTCAAATACTCTAGCCAACTGAGCTAATACCCCAACATGATTTTTTATCAATTTTATTTTGCAAATATATAACAAATAACATGAAACAGCAAAAAAATATAGCAAGCGTATGAAAAAATAATTTCAAGTATTAAATGCAACCTGTTGCGTATATAATTGAAGTTGCTATTAATAATTTGCACAAATCATAAATGATAATTTCAATTCTTTATTTGCAAAAAGCTCCATTTGCCACTTGGACTCATGATGTAAGAAGTTGTGACTCAATATTTGTCGTTACAGGCTATTCCCAAAATCTTCTTTAAATTTTGCCATTAATTTTTCTGCCCAGTCGGAAACAGGTTCCAACCCACCCATAAAAAAACGCAATACAGGCGGTTCGTAAACAAATTTCAATCCTCCAATCAGCAGCCGATTTTCGTACAGCCATATCATGCGGTCTTCTACATATTTAACTTGAGAAAGAGTAAATACTCTGCGCGGGACAGCCAATCGTAAAAGTTCCATATCGGCGTATGTTTCATTTCCGTTTTCATCGCGCTGGTTCGATATCGAACCGCGTTCCATTCCTCGAACGCCCGAAATAAGGTAAAATGCAGTTGCTAATGCTCCTGCCTGATACTGCGATTGAGGAATATGTTCACAAATTCTTTTTGCATCTGCATGCGCTCCGAGCACGCCCGGCGGCGTAACCATGGGAATGTCTTTTGCCGTGAGCGCATTCACCAGGTAGGCAATGTATTGCGGACTCTGACAAATCATTGTTTCGTCGAGAGTTTCGTATAAGCCTACTGCCATAGCTTCTATTTCGCGAACAGAAATGCCTCCGTAAGTCAAAAAACCCTCAAACAAAGGGATAAACGCTTCCAATTCGCGATAAATGGTTAATTCGTTTGTGCAAATGCCGCCACCTCGAGATGAACTGAGCTTGCGAGCCGAAAAATAAATAATATCGCACAATCCTGTTATTGTTGAAATTACATCTGCCATCGAAGCATCAGCAAACTCAGGTTCGCGTTGAATTACCAGATATGCATTTTCGCCAAGTAAACTTGCATCCAGCACAATACGCAATCCGTATCTATCGGCTATGCCTCGCACTTCGCGCAGATTTTGAACAGAAAAAGGTTGTCCGCCGATAAGATTTGTGGAAGCTTCCATTCGTATAAACGGAATATTTTCTTTTCCTGTTTCTTTTATCACTGCTTCCAGCTTTTCAATATTCATATTGCCCTTGAAAGGATGACAGGAAGATATGTTGTAAGCTTCGTCATAAAGTAATTCGACAATACGTCCTCCGTATTGCGTGATATGCGCCAGTGCTGTGGTAAAGTGATAATTCATTGGTATTAAATCGCCTTTCTTACGGATATATGCATTGGCAATAATGTTTTCCGCCGCGCGTCCCTGGTGAACAGGCAAAAAATATTTTTTTCGTAATACGTCTTCAACCGCTTTTTGCAAGCGGAAAAAACTTTGCGAGCCTGCATAAGCATCATCGGCATGCATCATAGCCGACAGTTGCATATCGCTCATCGCGTTTGTTCCGCTATCGGTCAGCATGTCTAAAAACACATCGTTGGTAGTCAGGCGAAAAGTGTTGAATCCGCTTTCGTACAAAGCCTCAAGACGACGTTCAACGGGAACCAAATTTAATTTTTGCACTACGCGTACTTTGTGCAATTCCAGCGGAATGTTTTCTCCGCCATAAAATTTTATGTGTACTGCCTTTTTATTCATTGTACATAACCTGTTTTAAGGATTAAAAAAGGCTGCAAATATACGTAAAATTTTTAATTAAATACAAACCGCACGAAAACAATTTATTAGAAGGTAAAATCATTAAATTTAACCTGAATTATGTCTTATTTACTTACAGTTTGAAAGCAAAAAGCAGAATGTGAATTTCTAATTGCTGAAATATATTTTTTATTTTTCGAATGTTTTGCCGGTAATAATTTTTATTCTGTTGTATTTAGCGTTTTACAGTTTATCTTATTTGGAAAGAGGCCGGCTACTGTGGAAATGAATTTTATATGTTACAGGTACAAATTATTTTGTACCTTTGCAGCCTTAATGGTCAAATAACAATTATTGAGTAAAAATGGGAAAATGCAAATATCCGAAACCTGATCCCTGCGGATATGTATAAACGATGGAAGAAACAAAAAACATACTAAACGAAATTGCCGACAGTGATTACAAATACGGATTTACAACGAATATCGAACAGGAATTTGTTCCTAAAGGACTGAATGAAAATATTGTACGACTTATTTCGAGCAAAAAGTCAGAACCCGAATGGCTGCTTGATTTTCGTTTAAAGGCTTATCGGCATTGGCTTACAATGAAAATGCCGCAATGGGCGCATCTCGAAATTCCGGAAATAAATTATCAGGATATTATATATTATGCCGCTCCAAAATCCAAGCCGAAATTTGAAAGTATAGACGATATTGATCCGGACTTGAGAGAAACTTTCGAAAAACTGGGGATTCCGATAGATGAGCAAAAAGTGCTTGCCGGCGTTGGCTCTTATGCTGTTGATGCTGTCATGGACAGCGTTTCGGTGAAAACAACTTTTCGTGAAACGCTGGCAGAAAAAGGAATAATTTTCTGTTCGTTCAGCGAAGCCGTTCGCGATTATCCCGATCTGGTAAAAAAACATCTCGGTTCGGTTGTTCACTATACCGACAATTATTTTGCGGCATTAAATTCCGCAGTGTTTAGCGACGGTTCATTTTGTTTTATTCCGAAAGGCGTTCGCTGCCCAATGGAATTGTCAACATATTTTCGCATAAATGCAGCAAACACGGGTCAGTTTGAACGTACGCTAATTATTGCCGATGAAGCAAGTTATGTTTCGTATCTCGAGGGCTGTACTGCGCCTCAGCGCGATGAAAATCAGCTTCATGCCGCTATCGTCGAAATTGTTGTTATGAAAGATGCCGAAGTGAAATATTCAACAGTGCAAAACTGGTATCCCGGCGACAAAAACGGCAAAGGAGGAATTTATAATTTTGTTACAAAACGCGGAATCTGCAAAGGCGACCGTGCTAAGCTTTCGTGGACGCAAATAGAAACAGGTTCTGCCATAACATGGAAATATCCGAGTGCAATTCTTAAAGGCGATGATTCAAGTGCAGAATTTTATTCGGTTGCCGTTACAAACAATTTTCAACAGGCAGATACAGGCACAAAGATGATTCATATCGGACGTAACACCAAAAGCCGAATTGTATCGAAGGGAATATCGGCAGGACGTAGCCAAAATTCGTATCGAGGGCTTGTAAAAATATTAAAAAATGCCGAAAATGCTCGAAATTTTTCGCAGTGCGACAGTCTGTTGCTTGGCAGTAATTGCGGAGCGCATACATATCCTTATGTAAATATTGAAAACAAAAGTGCAGTCGTAGAACACGAAGCTACAACATCAAAAATAGGCGAAGATCAACTTTTTTATTGCAACCAGCGAGGATTGAATGCCGAAGATGCGGTGAGCCTTATTATAAATGGTTATGCAAAAGAAGTTTTAAATCAGCTCCCAATGGAATTTGCCGTTGAGGCTCATAAGTTATTGCAAATATCGCTCGAAGGAAGCGTCGGGTAAATTTCGAGATTAAAATTAAATCAAAAATTAATAAAAATGGATTTTTTCAGTATAAAAAATATATTATTTACGGTAGGAAACCAACATGTTAGCGTGCTTGAGTTTTTTACGACTGTCAGCGGGCTTGCTTGTGTGTTTTTGGCATCGCGAGGCAAAAGCGTAAATTTTTGGGTGGGTTATTTTTACACAGTATTACTGTTTTTTCTGTTTATGCAAAAACATCTTTATTCGAGCATGTTACTGCAGCCCGTCTCGCTTGTGCTTACAATTTTCGGTCACTACAGATGGACACATCCGAAATTTGGTGAAGAAAATAAGAAAAACGAGCTGAAAGTTACAATGTTGACTAAACAGAGGCGGCTGTTTCATATTGGTTTGGTATTAATACTTGCATCAATATGGGGATTTTGCTTGAGCAGGCTGGGCGCAATATTTCCCGATGCATTTCCGCCTGCACGCTTGCCGTTTCTGGATGCAACAATCACAATGTGTATTTTGACCGCCCAGTATTTGTCGGCACAGAAAAAACTCGAATGCTGGGCTGCCTGGCTCACGGTGAATGTAACAAATTTAACTCAATATTTGCTCGTAGGACTTATAGTTATGCCTGTTGTCTGCATTGGTTACATTATATTTGCAATAATAGGAATCACAACATGGAGAAAGGAAATGAACGCGATTAATATTCCTCAAAAGCAAAAAGACACGAGCGCATAATTCAAAATAATAAATCATGGACAGTTTACCGTTTTGGATATTGACAGTTGCATACGCGGCTCATATTTTGGAAGAATATGTGCTGGACTGGCGCAAATGGGTATATGAAACATCGGGACTAACACTTGAATGGACAGAATTTTTTACTGCAAATTTTGCTGTGATTATTTTGGGAATCGCATGTTCGGCGACAGGATTTGAATATCCTGTTTTTTCGTATATGTTTGTGGCGCTGGCTGCAATAAATGCAATATTTGCACATCTCGGCACAACAATAGTGAAAAGAAAATTTTCGCCCGGATTAATTACATCCGTTTTGCTGTTTATTCCTGTTTGTACATGGGCTTACATTATTGCAGGCGAAAAAGGAATATTAACCGTTACGTTTATTTTGGTTACTTCGGGAGGAGGCTTGTTAATTATGCTATTCCCCGTAACTCTGAATCTTATTAAACGGAAAATGCGATAAGTTAAATCTGTCAGGCATATAATATAAAATGATACAATCGAATAATTTGATTAATATTGCATAAAATTTAAACAGATGGAATTTGACAATTCAACTTTATTTTTTGCGGGAATAATCCCTGCCCGTTTTGCTTCAACCCGCTTTCCGGGCAAACCGCTTGCCGATATATTAGGCAAACCAATGATTCAACATGTTTATGAAAGGGCGCAAAATGTTTTTGAAACTGTTTGTGCAGCTACCGACGATAAAAGAATATTCGATGCGGTTGTAAATTTCGGAGGCAATGCGGTAATGACTTCATGTCATCACAGTAGCGGAACCGACCGTTGCGCCGAAGCCGTTGATATTATGCAAAAGCAATTTAACAAAAAAATAGATGTGGTTGTAAACATTCAGGGCGACGAGCCGTTTATTGCAGAAGAACAGCTACAGACATTGAAGAAATTGTTCGATAATGATGAAATCCATATTGCAACGCTGGTAAAACCATTTGCCGACAGCGAAGACATTTTCAATCCCAACAGCCCGAAAGTTGTTGTATCAAAAACAAACGAAGCTTTATATTTCAGTCGCTCGCCCGTACCTTTCGTGCGCGGCAGTGAAAAGGAAAACTGGCAAAGGCAGTTTACATTTTTCAAACATATAGGTTTGTACGCTTATCGAACAGACATATTAAAACAATTGGCAGCATTGCCGCAGGGAAATCTCGAAAAAGCCGAATCGCTCGAACAGTTACGCTGGCTCGAAAACGGATACAGGATTAAAGTCGCTCAAACCAATATCGAAAATCATGCTGTTGATACTCCGGACGATTTAATGAATTTGCTTGCAAGCCGTAATGGTTTGGAACTGTAATAAGCATCTGCGGGAAATGATTAGTACGCAGATTCATCAGTAAATGCACCTGCTATTCTATTATTCTATATTTAGTACAGAGCTATTTCAGTAACTGCTTATGCTGTTAAAATGAGAATAATTCTTTGGGTTATTTTCACATTTTAGCAGCACATCATTATTATACTGCCTTTTATTTGCAATTATTTGTTGATGAAAAGCTGCATTTATGCTTTTCGGAATCCGAAGAGCTAAAAGCCTTGCTGAAAAAGGCAAGCTTTAAGGATGTTACAACGCTGACGGGCAAGTGAAATTCAGGCGTGCCGATATTGCTTTCGCAACACAGCGGTCTTGATATTTGAAGACGGCGGTCTTGATGATTAAAGATGGTGATGTCGAAATTTAAAGATGGCGGTCTTGACGTTTAAAGACGGTGATGTTGAAATTTAAAGATGGCGGTCTTGCGAATGCGAGATGGCGATATTTAAAACCGGACACGGCGATGCTTAAAATTCACAGTTTAATGATTTAAAATTCAGTCGCCAATGGTAAATGAAAGTCAATAAAAAGAGAGATAAAGCCTATTTAGGGCAGTTCATAAAAAGCAAAAACAAGTCCAACTAATTTATTGAAAATTAGTTGGACTTTTCGTATCTTTGTAAAAAAACCCGAAAAATGGTTTTACCGGCCAAAATCACCAAGTAATATATTAAGAACCAATATTAAGAAATTTCTGATGATGATTTTCGCATCGGTTAACAAAAAGTCAAATATCTCATGGAATCAGTAGGTTAATATTCTTTAGCCTCAACAGGACTTCCAGTCCCACTGCCTTTAGGCGTATGGTCTATTGAATACGTAATATTTTCTGATTACTGCTGTAGTGTCTGATTATTAATCAATATTATGTCAAATTTTAACACTGTTGAAAAGTTTTTTTGTCCGATAATTTACATTATAAAACATGTAAAGTTAAATACATCTTTTATTATAAGCAAAAACAATTTTTTTGACAATTATATGAAAATATATCTATATGGCTGATAATCATATATATTTATTGTCTTATAATGTAAATTATAGGACAAAAAATTTACTAAATATTCAATTTATTAAAAAAAACAGATTTATGAAGAAAATTCTATTAATTATGATGGTTGCTATGCTTTGTGCAGCAACAGCAAATGCCCAAATTAAATTTGGAGCTAAAGCAGGTGTTAACTTGTCAAGCCTTTCTGATGTAAAGGCAGAAGAAGCGGGAGCTAGTCTTTCAATATTTGAAAGTGATGGGATGCTGGCAGGTTTTCATGTTGGCGGTTTCGTTAATTTCAGTTTCGGACAGTATATCGGACTGCAACCCGAACTGCTGTTTTCTATGCAAGGCGGTACGCAAAAACTTAACCCGCATATCTACGACGATTTTGCTATGGATATTACTTTAGATTATATCAATATTCCGATATTGGTAGACATCAAACCCTTTGCTAATTTCAGTGTGTTAGTCGGTCCGCAAATCGGCTTTAATATGTACAAATCGATTTCATCAGGCGGCGAAACCATGTCCGGCAGTGATTTTGATAAAGCATTCGAAGAGGAATTTGGTAAGAGTCCTTTCAAAAGTTTAGATTTTGCGGCAGTAATAGCTCTGCAATATACGTTTATTGAACATTTGACAGTTGGAGCACGTTACAACATTGGTTTGACAAATGCTTTCAGCATAAGTGAATCAGGGGCTAGTGCAAAAGGATGGAAAAACAATGTATTTCAGCTTAGTGTAGGCTGGACTTTCTAAACCTTTTCATTATTATTCAGTATCAAGGAGCTGTCTTTGAAGGCAGTTCCTTTTTTTATTCGGCGCAGGATCTGCTTGCGGCGCTGTCACTGCGATACATTGGTATTGCATATATAATTTTGCTAAGTACATGACAAAAATTTAAAGACATCTACCTCAGGTATAGTAATCGGGTTAAGCAAAGCTGTTGCAATAAGTTCTAACCCATACTTAAAGAGACTTTTTGCCCGTTTCCCGTGCTTTAGTATCCTGATCGGTTTTACGTTTTCGTTGGCAAAAACTCCAACGACATATGCCCATGCAAACGTCACCGTGACGATAGCAAATAGTTTTTCGACACGTCTCAAGTCGGTTAAATGAGTGTCTTCGATATTGGGTAGTGTCTTAAATTATCAGAAATCATTATTTCCGAAAACTCCTGTTTTATAATAATATCTTTCAATATACATTCCTATAACGTTATCGTGAATCTGTTCATTCTTTGAAAAACAA
>JAIRZQ010000022.1 GCA_031267135.1 Prevotellaceae bacterium | reverse complement strand
ATCTGGAAATATCAAAAAACCTCATGCTAAATATCTGCTTTTAAGGCAGAACCCGAACTTAACCGATTTTTTGTTTTGCGGGAAATCTTTACATAAAAAACGTTTTATTCCGCTTTTATCAACCCGACTGTTACAGCGCTGTATTTTTCCGCGTCAAAGTAAGCGTATTTTCCTTTACCGTTTAACGCGTGGTATCAACTATTTTATAACCGGTTATTTTGAGTTAACAACCGGATATATTTTGCAAATAAACGGATGTTTACGGCAATGCCATAAAATTTTTCTTAAATAAAATCCATTTTCGACGCGAAACTTTCAGTTTTGTATTGTTGGTCAATAATATTTCCTTGTTTTTGTTGTTTATTTGCTTTATATACTTTGCGTTAACAATAGCATTGTGGTTTATTCGCATAAAGCCATAAACGCCAAGTTCGTTTTCAAAATACTTCAAAAGCCTGACGCAGGTAATTTTTTCATTTCCATCAAAATAAATATCACACAGGCAGCCATCGCAAACTACATGAGTTATGCAGGCGACAATAAATTGCCGTGTAATTCCTGCTGTTGTTATAACAATAGATTTTGTATTTTGCGAATCGTAGTTCATTTGCCTGCAATAAAAAATCGTGAACTGTTATTGCCTGTTCGCGGTTCTGGAATTACCTTGTCCATACAAATAAAAAGCTCACGATTTCTCGCGAGCGCTTGCTTTCTTTGTATGGACTATGCCTGTAACAAACTTCCAGATTTCGAACAAGGCAAGAATAAGCTAACGCCTGTATTTATATTTTTCTGTTTCTTTACATAATTATTTTTTTAAAAAATCATTATTTGTATTTAAAAGAGGCTGTGTCAAAAGTTCCATTTCGTCATTGCGAGCGAAGCAATCCATAAATCATTGTTAATAAACCGGATTACTTCAGTCTTCGACCTCGTAATGACGGTGAAACGTGCTTTTGACACAGCCTCACTCATATATAGTCATTTTGATTTCAGTTGCTTAAAAATATTTATTTTGTGTCATTGTGATTCTTAATCTTATAATTTACGATTAATGAACAAAACAAATTATTCAACCGGGCTGACTGAAAAACAGTACGAAGTTATTAAAAACTTTTTGTAACGGCAAACCCTAAGGCGAAAATATTTGTTGAAAGGCATTATTTTTCTTACCTTTGCAGGTTATGATTGACCAGACAACATTAAATAGAATATTTGATACCGTTGACATTGTAGATGTTATTCAAGATTTTATTTCGTTGAAAAAACGCGGGGCAAACTATACTGCCTGCTGTCCTTTCCACGATGAAAAAACGCCATCGTTTTCCGTTTCGCAATCAAAAGGCATTTTCAAATGCTTTGGCTGCGGAAAAGCGGGAAATGCTGTAACTTTTGTACAGTTGCACGAAAATATTTCGTATGTGGAAGCTCTGAGATATGTTGCAAAAAAATACGGAATAGAAATCAACGAGCGCGAACTCACTCCCGAAGAGCAGCGCCAAAACGATGACCGCGAAAGCATTTTGACTGCTCTTGCCTACGCTCAGCAGCAATTTGCAAAAAATCTATCCGAAACCGATGAGGGAAAATCCATAGGATTAAGTTATTTCAAAGAGCGCGGATTTTCGCCGGCAACAATCAATAAGTTTCAACTCGGATATAGCATGCGAGCGTTGTCATCATTTTCAAAGCAGGCGCTTGCTGACGGCTACAAAAAGGAATTTTTGCTGAAAGCAGGATTATGTTACGAGCGAGAACAAACAAGCGAGCTTATAGATTTTTATGCAGGACGCGTGATTTTTCCCATACACTCGGTAACAGGACGCATAATTGCTTTTGGCGGGCGTACGCTCAGTACCGAAAAAAATACGGCAAAGTATAAAAATTCGCCCGAATCGGATGTATATGTAAAAAATAAAACGCTTTACGGTTTGTTTTTCTCAAAAACCGCAATAGTAAAAAAGCAAAAATGCTATTTAGTCGAGGGTTATACTGATGTAATATCAATGTATCAGGCAGGAATAGATAATGTTGTAGCCTCGTGCGGAACATCGCTGACGGTTGAGCAGGCAAAGCTCATCAGGCGCTTTTCGCCCGAAGTCGTATTAATGTACGACGGCGATTCTGCCGGTATTCATGCATCATTGCGCGGAATTGATATCCTGCTTGAAGAAGGATTGACGGTAAAAATTATTCTTTTCCCGGATAACGAAGACCCTGATTCGTTTGCACGCAAACATTCGATAACCGAAATCGAAACTTTTATCAATGAAAAGGAACAGGATTTCATTGTTTTCAAAACTAATCTGTTATTGTCGGAAAGTAAAAACGATCCCGCTAAAAAAGCCAGAATAATAGGAGATGTTGTGCAGTCAATCAGTGTTATTCCCGATAATATCACGCGAATGATTTATCTGAAAGAGTGCGCTAAAATGTTTGATGCCGACGAAAACACTCTGGTAGAAGAAATAAAGCGTGCGCGGGCAAAAAAATATTACGGTAAGGAATATGCCGACATAAAACCGCTGATTACCGAAAAAAAACGGCAAGCCGGTATTACGCATGCATCCGATGACAACTGCGATGAGCAGGAAAAGGAACTGACCTATTTTCTTTTGAAACACGGCAGCCATCCGTTGTTTGAAAACCTGCACGGAAGTATTGATACCGTTGCTCAATATATAATCGGCGAGTTGAAGAAAGATGATATTTCATTGCAAAACGAGTGTTATAAACAAATTTTCGATGAATATGAGAGCCTTGTAAAACAAAATGTGGATTTTTCGATAAAGCATTTCATAAACAATATAAACAGGCAAATTGCGGAATTTGCCGTTAATATTATTTCCGACGAATACGAATTAAGCGAAATATGGAAACGCTTCGGCTCCAATATTTCGCCCGAGGAAGACGAATTGAAACGTACAATTCCGAGAGCAATAACCGTTTATAAAATAAAACTGCTTTCGCAAACCATCAATAAATTCACAACCGAACTCAACAGCAGCATCGCGGAAAGCAATGATGAAAAAGCAATTTTGATAACAAAAAAAATCATGGAGCTTAATCAAATACGAAAAATACTTTCGGAAACGCTGAAAAGAGTTACATCATAAAAGCATTGCATTAAGCCCGTATTATTCGCCGCAAACTTGCGGCGAATAATACGGGCTGTGAAATTATATAATTATGTGCTGTTGAGATGTTTATAAAATGCTTTTTGCTAAAAACCACACTTATATCTGTAACATTCATTAAAACTCGTATTTTTGCAAAAACCGGATAAATATCAAATGAAAAACAGCAGAAATAAATCATTTCAGCAACTCTGTCAATCTTCAAATTGCAAAAAGGCTGTGGTTTTCATCTGTAAACTTTGCAACAGATTTTTATTTGTCTGCGCGTAAAGTAAAAATTTTCATGTAAATTTGCAAAAATTTTAATTGAAATAAAGAAAATGGAAACAGTTGTGAGTGGAATCAGACCTACCGGAAACCTGCATTTGGGTAATTATTTCGGCGCCTTGCGCAATTTTATAAAAATGCAGGAACAAAACCGATGCTTCTTTTTTGTTGCCGACTTGCATTCATTAACCACGCATCCCAAACCGGATGACCTTGCAGGCAATGTAAAACAAATCCTTTCGGAATATATAGCTTCGGGGCTTGATCCGGAGAAAGTTACGCTGTTCATACAAAGCGATGTTCCCGAAGTTTCGGAGATGTACGTTTTTATGAATATGCTTGCATACGTTGGCGAACTTGAACGTACAGTTTCATTTAAGGAAAAGGTGCGCAGGCAACAAAATAACGTAAATGCAGGATTGCTGACATATCCTGTACTTATGGCTGTGGATATTTTGATACACCGCCCGGGCAAAGTGCCTGTCGGAAAAGATCAGGAGCAGCATTTGGAAATGACGCGAGTATATGCACGCCGCTTTAACAGTCTTTATGGAATAGAGTTTTTCCCCGAGCCTGATGCCTACAACTTTGGAAGTGATTTGATAAAAATACCCGGACTTGATGGAAGCGGGAAAATGGGTAAAAGCGAAAATAACGGAATATTCCTGATTGACGACGAGCAGACTGTTACTAAAAAAGTCATGCGGGCATTGACCGACAGCGGACCTGTTGTTGCCAATTCGGAAATGCCGGAGGTAATAAAAAACCTTTTTACTCTGCTCAAAGTGGTTTCTTCACCCGACACCGTACAATATTTTACAGAAAAATACAATTCATGCCAAATTCGCTACGGCGAACTGAAAAAACAGCTTGCACAGGATATCTGCAAAATTACATTGCCCATTCGCAAACAAATTCTTGATATAAAGGAAAATAACGAATACTTAAATAAAATCGCAAAACTCGGCGCCGAAAAAGCTCGCGAAAGCGCAGGCAAGACATTGCGGGAAATGAAAAAAATTATAGGATTTCATCAATTCTGATATACGTATTATGTGGCTCCGATTAATATCAACTTGTATTTGACGTCAATAATTCTCAAAATGTCTGTTGAATTGTAAACTTGTTCAAGTATAAAATCAATTCTGCAAGGCAGTTGATTTATAGCCGGTCGTTCATTTTCAATAAGCAGACAGCCGACCGGAACAAAAATTCCGCTTAATAAGACCACTGAACGGCAATCCAACAAATTTGTGTATCTTTGCATCGTTTATTTTATAATTGCATGTATACAGAAATAGAAATTAAATCACTGATAAATAAAGCGTTATCCAGCATTATCACACGAAATTCGCCTGTCGAATTATATGATCCGATTTTATACAGCATTTCAATTGGGGGCAAGCGTATTCGACCGGTATTATGCTTGCTGTGCTATAATCTTTTTAAGGAAACTATTGACAACAGCATTATTATGCCTGCAATAGGAATTGAGGTTTTTCACGGATTTACCCTTATTCACGACGACATTATGGACAATGCCGGAATTCGTCGTGGCAACACAACCGTTCATAAAAAATGGGACAAAAATACGGCAATACTTTCGGGAGATGCAATGTGCATTGAAGCATACAGGCTTGTGTCTCAAACGAATACTGATTATTTGCCGCAAATATTTGATGTGTTTGGCAAAACGGCAGCGCAGGTTTGCGAAGGTCAGCAGTTTGATATAAATTTTGAAAACAGGTTCTTGATTTCCGAAGACGATTACCTTATGATGATAAATTTAAAAACAGCGGCTATGATTGCAGCGTCTGCAAAGATAGGCGCTATTGCCGGCGAAGCATCGATATCCGATTGTGAAAATCTTTATCAATTCGGATATAATTTGGGAATGGCGTTTCAAATTCAGGATGATGTGCTTGATACTTACGGAAATCCATCTGTTTTCGGGAAAGCCATAGGAGGCGACATCGTGTCGAACAAAAAAACGTTTTTGCTGGTGTCGGCTTTAATACGGGCGCAGGGTAGGCAAATGTGCAATCTAGAAAATCTGCTGAAAACCGAAAACATTACAAGCGATGAAAAAATAGAAGAAATCAAAAAAATATTTGATGAACTTGAAATAAAGCAGCTTGCCGATACAAGAATCAGTCATTATTTCAAAACGGCAATGGAATATCTCGACAGGATCGACATGAATCAGTACCGAAAAGAAAATATTATAAAATTTACAAACGAACTTATTGACAGAAATTATTAAAAAACAAATAATCACAAAAATAAAAATTATGAATGTCATTAATTAATACATGTATCACATAATCAGTAAAATATGTTTTTTGTTTTCGTTGCTGCCTTTTAGAGTGCTGTACATTTTTTCGGATATTTTATACTTCCCGCTGTACTATTGTATACGCTACAGAAGAAAAATAACCAGAAAAAATCTTTTAAATGCCTTTCCCGAAAAGGATTTGAAAACAATTATCAGGATAGAAAAAAAGTTTTATTCCTTTTTTTGCGATTACATGGTCGAAACTATTAAATTATTTTCGATAAGCGGGAAAAATATTCGAAAGCGGATGACTTTTGAAGGCATTGAAGATGTGATAAAAGAAACGGGAACCGATAAATCGTGCATCCTGATACTGGGACACTACTGTAACTGGGAATGGGTAACTTCCATTCCTTTGCATTTATCGGATAATAGCAGTTTTGTTTTCGGACAAATTTACCAACCGCTGCAAAACAACCTGTTTGACAGACTTTTTCTGAAAATCAGAAGTCGTTTTAATGCACAGAACATCCCTCGAAAAAGCATACTGAGAAGCATTGCCGGTTTAAAAAAAGAAAATAAGCAGTTCGTCATCGGATTTATTTCCGACCAGACTCCACAATGGCACAGCGATAGCCGCTGGATTGATTTTCTGAATCAGGATACACGCGTTTTTCAGGGAACCGAACACATTGCGCGCAGAACGCAATCGGTGGTTTTTTACGTTGACATGAAAAGAATAAAACGCGGATACTACAATTGTAAGTTTGTGCTTTTATCAGCCAACCCGCATGAATTGCCGGAACATGTTTTAACCGACCTGTATTTTCAGCATTTGGAAAAAACAATACGCCGCGACCCGCCTTACTGGCTGTGGTCGCACAACCGATGGAAACGACCGCGAAAAGCAATCGGCGACAATTTGTCAAATCAAAACTAAGCAAACCGCTTGCTCCTGTTTTGCATAAAATCGTTCCTTACGAGTAAATTTAATGAGTTAAAGATTAACGTCTCGCAGAGACGAAATGTCAGTAGAAAAGCCATTGTGTGCGCGGTTCGCGCGGAGCGCTGTCGATGACCGGAAACGCCGCAGGCAACCCGTGCAGCAGGTGTGTTGTGTCTCTGTATTGTTTCTACCGACATTGTGTCCCTGAAAGGACAGAGAGGCTCTGGATAATGGTGAGTAACATGAATAAATACAAAAACTTGATAATTGCTGCACTCGCAATGACGATGCACGGATTTATACCGCGTACAGTATAACTAAATAGCTATTCTTTTATTCCCAACACTTTAACATCGTTCGGTAAACTTACAAAATACACTTTGTGTAATGGCGGATTAATGTTGTTGTAAGAGTACATTCTTACCGGTTGGTTAAAAGCATTATTGTTCTGTTGCAATAAAAGCTGAACAACAATCGAGGATTGCCTGATTATTTTCAATTTTGAGTACAACAGTCTTTGTTTTATCGCCACCCTGAATTTCCAATAATTCTTTTATATGTAAATTTCCAATATATTTATCTTTCAAAACAGAGGTGCAACCGGACATTCCCGATATTGCATCCTGGTTATATACAAATTGATACTGCGATTTGAAATCTGTAATCCAAACATTTTCTTTAGATCTGTCCGGTAAAGAATAATTATTTTGAAACAAGAAATTAGCTAATTTGTATGCTGTAATATATATTCCCGCGTTGGATAAATGTTGATTGCTGTCGTAAGTATTCTCAAAAGCATCCTTTGTGTAAGACAGAGAATCGTATGGTAATTGCAAATCTAACCACTGTGCATCAGGATATTTTTGTAATTCTTCATTCAATGTTTCTTTCCATTGCGGATAATTGTCGATGTGTTTATAATACATTGGCACAGGAATAAATACCACAGGAATATTTTTGGTTTTACATAAAGATATTATTTTTTTCAGATATTTTCTACTGTGATCCGATACTTTATATTCTCCGCCTTTAACAGGTGCGCCTAACCGGTCGTATTTGGCAATTGTACTGTCTTCCAATCCGGTAGTGAAACGGGCAAATCTGCCTAAATCCAATCTGTAAGGTTGGGGCGGGTTGGGATTTTTAATATTATATTTTATTCTGTCCATATCTTTCAATAAAAAAGAATGATTGCGAATGCTTGGCGACCAAGCCTTTATCCAACTGTCGCTATACAATAGTTCGGGCATGGTTTTCAGTTTATAAAGCACATTGCTTTGCGCTTCAAAACTTTGTATTTGAGAAATATCATCATTTTTAACCTTTTCAGTATTGCCGATACAGTATGTTTCCAAAACAACTATTTTCGGATTTGTATGTTTTAATGCTTCGCCCAAATGAAACCATGCATCTGCAACATTTGTTCCTGCATTGCCAAGTATAAAACCATTACAGCTTGTTGCCACTGATAAAATAAACGGGTCTATTCCTGTTATAATATGTGAATTGCCCAGTAGCAGTATGTCAACTTCTTTGGTTTTTGTAAAATTGTAAAATGATTTCCATTTTCTGTTTATATGATTATTGGCTCGGTCAGCTGTAAAGTAGCCTTTTGAGTCTGTAAAAATTACCGCAGATACAATTATGATGAAAAGTAATAATATCTTAACTGAAAATTTTGTCCATTTAAACTGTTTTTCCGAAGCGGCAATATTGCTTTCGGCGGATTGTACCGTCTTGCTTTTTGCTCTGTATTGCTGTTTAGTGTATTGATGTATTTTTTGCTTTTTCATATTTAAAATTGAAAATAAATGCATGCATGTTCGTTGCCATTGCCGTAATGTCCCAGATAAATTATGGAAAAAACAAGAATAATGTAAAAGCCCCAACGCAATAGCGCTGGCATTTTGAAAAAGTATTGCTGCACAGTATTTTCATTTCTTTCCCAAATCAGTTCTTTCACCAGCAAGACAGCTATCAGAATTAATGAAAATTTCAGTTCCGCATCTGTCAAGCCGAAATTTAAAATATTTGCTCCATTGGAAAACCCTAAATAATGAAAGCAATCAAGTGCAGACTCAATCAAGTCCCTGAGCACGGAAAAATACGAGAGAAAGCGTCCAGCATGCAAAAATGAAGACAGATTTTATAAAACGAGCTGTAAAACCGTCATGCTTCAATTTGCCGGCGTTTTTTTTGTTTAATGACAAAATCGGGTCGAGCAATATAAGAAACATGGCATTGAGCGCTCCCCAAATTACAAAATTCCACGATGCGCCGTGCCATAATCCACTGACAGCAAATATTATCAATATATTTATTTGTGTTCTGAAACTGCCTTTTCGATTGCCGCCCAACGGAATATACACATAATCCTGAAATCATGATGAAAGCGATATATGCCAGCGTTTCCAGAAATTTCCAAACGAAGTGCTGAAATAAGGACGCTTAAAGTTTGTAGTTAAGTCAAAACCGAATAGTTTAGCCGTACCTATGGCAATATCGGAATATGCAGAAAAATCGAGATACAACTGAAATGCAAAAAAATATGCTTCCAAGCAGCAGCGGGAATCCCTGTGCACCGGGAATATCGTTGAAAACAGTATCAACAAATATCGACACTCTGTCGGCAATCATTATTTTTTTGAAAAAGCCCCACGCTATAAGAAGCATTGCACTGCGAAAGATTTTATAATCGGGTTTAACCAAACGTGCAAATTGAGGTAAGAAATTTTTTGCTCTTTCGATAGGTCCTGCTACCAATTGAGGAAAAAAACCGACAAACGCAAAAAACTGGATCCGGTTTTTTGCAGGTTCGGCTTTTCCTTTGTAAATATCAATGGTATAACTCAACGTTTGGAAAGTATAGAAACTTATTCCAACAGGCAAAACTATATTCAATGTAACAGATGATAAGGTTATCCCGAATAATGACATCAGCGAAACAAGACTGTCGGCGAAAAAGTTAAAATATTTGAAGAATCCTAAAAATGCAATATTTGTAACAATGCTGATTGTCAGCAATAAACGTTTTTTTGCTTCAGCGCAATATATTTTTCAGCAGATGCTTCTGGTTCCTGCTTATTACACGAATAGATTTTGCTTCCCAACAAAAAGTCAGTCAATGAACTGATTATGATAAGCGAAAGAAAACGCCAGTCCCACCATCCGTAAAATACATAGCTGACAATCAACAGGAACAAATTACGCAATGTAATATTTTTTCTGTTAAAAAACACCCAATACAAGGTGAATACCAAAGGCAAAAATATTGCGAAAGCAAAAGAGTTAAAAAGCATTATATTTCATTTTATGTTAATAAATTAGATGTTTTTTGATGTTATACTTTGTCGTAAAAGAGCCGTTCATTATTTCCAATTGCTTATGTGAGAAAATACTCATTTGATAAAAAGTTTCGCTTAACAATATAACGCAAAATTAAACATTTTTTTTGAAACCCAAAAAATTGTTAATTGTTTAGATTGCTTCGCTACTTTGCTCCTCACAATGACTCAAATCTGTCTGTTTGAACCGGCCTCTTTCGCTGCGCAGAAGATAAAATCAAAACTCTGCTTTGCCGGCAAGAGCCGCAACTATTAAATTATTAAATTAAAAAATCAATGAATATTTATTATCTTTGCCGAAAAACAGCAAACATAAAAATGAAAGGACTGGTTGTAAAACACACAGGCATTCAATATGCAGTGCAGTTGGACGAAAGCGGCAAACGTATCAACTGTACGCTGCGCGGCAAACTGCGTTTGAAAGAAGGCAAGACGACCAATCCTGTTGCAGTAGGCGATATTGTTGATATTGAGTTCGATAACAATGAAAATTTGGGAATAGTCGTAAATGTTCATCCGCGCAAAAATTATATTATCCGCAAGCCTTCGAACCTGTCGAAGCAGGCGCATATCGTTGCGGCAAACATCGATACGGCTTTTCTTGTTGTTACCGTTACCTTGCCCGAAACCAAGCTTGAATTTGTTGACAGATTTTTGCTTACAGCCGAAGCATATCACATACATACAGTAATAATTATCAATAAAACAGACCTTTACAAAACAGACGGTTTGAAACAGAAAATTGATGAATTTAAGGATATTTACAGCAAGGCGGGCTACGAAATAGTGGAAATATCGGCAACCGAAATGATTAATATCGACAGACTGAAGGATAAGATGAAAAATAAAGTTTCCGTATTTCTCGGCAATTCGGGCGTAGGAAAATCAACGCTGATAAACAGTTTGGACTGTTCGCAAAATGCACGCACCGGAAAAATTTCGGATGCTCACAAATCGGGAATGCATACAACAACGTTTTACGAAATGTTTAATCTCGATTTTGGTGGATATATTATTGATACTCCGGGACTTAAAGGCTTCGGACTGATAGACGAATTTGAAAAGGGCGAACTTTACCATTTCTTTCCCGAAATATTCAAATTTTCAAAAAACTGCAGGTATAATCCTTGTTCGCATACACATGAACCACAATGCGGCGTGAAACGTGCCCTTGAAAACGGCGATATTGCCGCTTCGCGATACAATAATTATCTGAAAATCCTTAACGACGATGACACTAAATACAGATATTGAAACAGTAAATATATTAACTAATTAATAAATAATAAAATATGAAAAAAAATTTAATCTTCTCGGTAATTGCTTTAGTTTCCTTTTCATTTTGCTCGCCCGGCAAAAAAGATGACCGCGGATATATTGTAAAAGTCGGCGAAAAAGCGCCGGATTTCACAATAAAATATATTGATGGAAAAACAGCGCAACTCAGCGACCTGAAAGGAAAAACAGTAATGTTGCAATTTACGGCAAGCTGGTGTGGCGTTTGTCGCAAAGAAATGCCTTTTATCGAATCCGACATTTGGCAAAAATACAGAAACAGCGAAAATTTAGTTTTAATCGGCATAGATCTTAAAGAAGATGTCGAAACTATTGAAAAATTCACAGAATCAACAGGCATAACATATCCCATTGTGCTTGATGAAGATGGAAAAATATTTGAACTTTACGCCGAAAAAGAAGCAGGCGTTACCCGAAATGTCCTGATAGACAAAGAAGGCAAAATAGTATTTCTAACTCGCCTTTATGAAGAGGAAGAATTTGAAAGCCTTAAGCAAAACATAAAAAAACTGCTTGAGTAATTTGCAAACGGTAATAATATTAACATACTCATAACAAATAAAATATATATAAATCATGAAACTTTTATTAATAAGCAATTCTACAAATGCAGGCGAAGGTTATCTCGAATACCCCAAAAAGCAAATAGCCGAATTTCTGGCAAAAAGCAAAGTTACGAAAGTAATGTTTGTTCCCTACGCTGCCGTTACGTTTTCGTATGACGAATATCTGAAAAAAGTGCAAAACCGTTTCTCCGAGTTCGGTATTGAAGTAGATTCGGTTCATCTTTACGGCGAGCCGTCAAAAGCAATATCCAAATCGCAGGCAATAGTTGTTGGCGGCGGAAATACGTTTCATTTGGTAAAAAACATGCAGCAGTACAAGCTAATTGACGCTATTCGTTCAAAAGTGTTGAAAGGCGTTCCATATATAGGTTGGAGCGCAGGTTCAAATGTTGCCTGTCCTACAATGTGCACAACAAATGACATGCCGATCGTTCAGCCGCGTACGCTTAAAACGCTCAATTTAATTCCGTTTCAAATCAATCCGCATTATCTTGATGCGCATCCCGACGGACATGCCGGCGAAACTCGCGAACAGCGGATTTTGGAATATCTTGCGGCAAATCCCAAAATGTATGTAGCAGGATTGCGCGAGGGCTGCATGTTACTGATTGAAAACAGTAAAATGAAACTCATAGGAAGCCGCAATGTGAGGCTTTTCAAATATGGCGACGAGCCGAAAGAATTAAAACCCAATGAGGATTTCAGCTTTCTGTTGAATTTGTAAAACTGTTTTTTAACAAATATAAAACAGTAAAATATATTTGTTGTATGCTAAAATATTCGCCGCAAAAATAATGAGAATATTTTTATTCAGCAGTTTTCTGTTGTAATACCTTATTATACTTCGCGCGGTTTGATTTTGAGAGATAATAATCGAGCTGATAGGCAAAGATTTAAAGCGGAAAAGAAAATCCTGCCCGAAATTCAGAATGACGGCGCAAATCGCACGATTCATTATGGAACCAATTTTTGTTTCACAAAAAAATATTGCACAAATTTTTCATTATTGTCAAATAATGTTATAACTTTGCGATTGATAATGTAATATTGTATGCTTATGGATTAAAAAAACAGGCAAACAGTACGCGCATTTTAAGTTTTTATTGAAAAAAGCGTTTAGCTTGTATTCAGGTTTAGCAAATCCCAAAAAATCAGACAAAAACAAAAATAAAAAACAACCTAAAAAAAGATAAAAACAATACTAAAAAACAAGCATTTACAGATTAAAATAAAATTTCAAAAGTCAAATATGTTTTTCACGCGTTTGACTTTTTTTTGTTACTTATTTGTTACTCGTTTGTTACTTGGTACTCAAATTTCTGTTACTCGGTTAAAAATATTTCATTTTTTTAGTTACTTGAAAATTAAATATATTGATATTAAATATATTATTCCGTAAAAAGAAAAAGCAAAATTTATTTAATTTTCTTTTGTCATGTCGTTTTTTTGT
>JAIRZQ010000194.1 GCA_031267135.1 Prevotellaceae bacterium | reverse complement strand
CTTGACCAAATTTTTGCTTTGACAGTGAGGACACTGAATTGACATCGTGTGTATCATTGTATATGTTTTTTTACTGCAAAGATACTAATTTATTCTGATAATTTAAGACACTACCAATTATTTTTGCTGCAATACCTGTTGTTCCTACTATTGTAGTTATTTTCCCCTTAATGCCACCACCACCTTTAGGGTCTGGCGTTCCATCCGATGAGGGTTTTCCTACGTGATTATCAATCATATCTTTATGTTTTCTTGCTTTATCAACATCTTCTCTCCTTGAGTCTCTTTCTCTTTTTTCTTTCTCTTTCCTGCTTTCTCGATGTTTATCATAAGCGTGTTTTGCAACTACTGTAGCAGTTACAGCGGTTATTGCAGTAACTGCTGCTTTGATTATGACAGGAACTAAAGGAATAGCAAATGCAAATCGTCCATCAGGGTCAACATTATTCACAGGATTATCCATACAGTAATTGTAACTGCTCCAACTGTAAAATTTCTCTTGAAGTGGATCTTGCGTAGTCCATCTGCAAATGAAATCATCATACATCCTGTTGCTAAAATCAAGAAAATTCACTTCGCCTACAATCTGTTTTTCTTTTCCTGAAAATGTATATCTGTTGGTAGAAGTAATCAAATCAGAGTTTTCATGTTCTTTCCCGAATGGATAAAAGTCTTTCTGTTCCTTTATTTCGCCGTTATTATCTACAATTACCCGCGTGCTTCCCAAATGGTCGGTAATAAAATAGTTTATGTCATACGAATTAGCGCCTGTTCTGTTTATTCGCCCGCCA
Source organism: Prevotellaceae bacterium (assembly GCA_031267135.1). Taxonomy (GTDB): domain Bacteria; phylum Bacteroidota; class Bacteroidia; order Bacteroidales; family UBA932; genus JAIRKV01. Next base: position 11,728 of record JAIRZQ010000194.1, on the reverse strand, counting down.
GCAAACGAAGCGCTTTCGAGAGTTTTTGTTAAAAATTCCTTTGAATAAACCATAGTTCCCAAGTATATAAATCCCTTGCCTGCGCTGTCAACTGCGCTTGCTTTTATGCCATCGGCTACGTATGTAAATGTGGTTTGATAATCTTTCACATAAAATATTTATTAATCCGATAAACATAATTTTTCAGCAGGCAGAAACTCTAAACCTGTTAAATTATTTCTTATTATTTCTTCTTTTAATCTTTCGCTTACATATAAATTCGCATCTATACGTGAAATTTTAAAAAAATCAAGTTCCTTATTGAATTCAGAGTTCATCACAATATTATCTCCACATATTGTAACATATTTGCCGGGATTGTTTTTTTCTAATATTTCTCTTTTTTCGAGTAATTCTTTTTTAGAATCTGCTTTTACTTGATTCCCTCTTTTAGAAAAAACATATTCTTCGAAAAATGTTGTTTCTTTATAATCAACAAAATCGGAATAATCCGAAATAATATGCATCCAATAATATTTATATGGTACTTTCCGCACATGCAATATCATATCATAAAATCTGTGCCGGCACAAATTGAACTTTTCGAGTATTTCTTTTGCTCTCGGACTAACAATCATTGCCTTTGACGTAAATCCATTACTCACGAAATCTGTTAATTTTGCTCGCCCCGATAACATTATTCCGCTTAAATCGGGAGTAAAATCAGGAAATTCAGTATAATATTTATATAACTCAAATATGGCATGCATACCATCCGGATTATACTCTTTTATAAAATTATATGCCTGAGGAAAATCTGTTCCTACTGTTTTGGCATCAAGAGAGTCTTTTACTATATAATACATAATAATTTAATTTAACATTAATCATTTGTTTGTTGGTGCAACTGTTACTTTCACTGGTTGCAAATCAATAATTGGCATTATACTTTTAAATAAATCATTTATTTCACTGTTATTATCAATCATCATTCTCTGGTATGTTATCAAATAGTGCATATCGTAACTTTTTAGTTCCATTCCTGAAATATTACCGTATTATTTTTATCTATTTCATAAAATAATTGCACTGTTTTTTTATAATTAACACCCATAAATCTCATTTCTATAGCATTCCTTAGCAAAAGGATAAAACTCACCCATATCTTCTATAAAAGATTTTAGATATATAAGAGATTCCTTTACTAATTGATTCTCGGATGCGGCTAAATCACTATTACATATATTATTGTGCATAACTTTTTTCAAGAAATCTTTTATCAAATCTGTTTAATGTTGCATCTACGACTTAATTATATAAATTTTATTGTCAACTTAAATGACAGCAATCCTATCTAAATCACTATATGGATAATAGCCATGTTTTTTTAATTTAGTAAATAATCTTTCACTACCATTTTTCATTGCAAATTCCATTTCGCTTCGAAATAATTGCATACATAATAGCAAATGATGTTTCCGCAACCCAACAAGAAATTCCTTATAAAAATCTAAAATTAAACAGGTGTTTTCTTCTCTTTCACTATTGGGAATTTCGCAGGTATCTCCCGGGCTTAAAATTGTTTCTTTTGCATAGAAACCAATGGAAGTAAAAATTCCACATATCTTTCTTTCTATTAAGTTAAATGGGTTACTCGTATTTTCATCTTCTGCATCATCTACATAATTATATTTAGTAAAGGCAATCAATTCAAATGTCCCAAATTCATTAGGTAAAACACCATTTCCGTCTGGTTCTAAAAGTTCCATTGTGGCAAAACATGTACCCGGTATATGATTATTAAAATAATACATATCTACTGCGCCTCCAACGTCGAAAGGAATAAGGGCATGACCAACAATATTATGCATTTTCCCTAATACATTTTCAAGCCCTTGCGTTTTTAATTCATAATCTATTTCATAGTCTTGTTCTGTAAATTTTTTATTCATCTTTATTATTATTTAATTAATTTGTTGCATTTGGTATTTTCACAGGCTGTAAATCAACAGTTGGAATTATACTTTTAAATAAATCATTCATTTTTATTTTGACATTATTTTCTATTATATTTTTCATCTCGCTTGCAATATTTCTAATACCTTCCAATGCCTGCTGTCCCGAAGGATTGGGATTGTTTTCTGTAAATTTGCTGATTTCATTTTTAACATGTTCTGTATATTTTGGGTGATTACCATGCTGTCCTTCACCTGTCTGCTTACTGAATTTTTCAACGGGAATTTTATTTTCCTTGCCATCAAACTTGAATCCTTCTTTTATCGCTTTATCCACTACCTTATTTTCTTTCACTGCACGAGGTATAAGATGGTGTTTTTCCATTTTAGAGAGAGATTTTGTCGCTTCTACTGTTGGTCCCGGTTTTGTTATTTCTTTACCTGCTTGGTTTATAATTCTTGCCGTTTGAGATACCGTACCTGTCGTTACAGGCTTAGTTCCCAAAAGAATAGGATTTGATGTTCCCATCACAACAGGATTCGTTCCCATAACAATAGGAGGCGTATATCCAAAGAAAAAAAATGGCTGTTGCCCATCCGGGTCTATCAACTTTACAGGATTACCCATACAGTAATTGTAACTGCTCCAACTGTAAAATTTTTCTTGCAGAGGATCTTGTGTTGTAAATATCGGTATCTCACAGTTTGCGAACATCCTCGCAGAAAAATCAAGCCAACCCAAATCTTTTATGGTTTGTTTTTCCTTGCCGCTAAATGTGTAGCGGTTGGTATTTGCCATTAAATTAGAATCTTCCCACTGTTTACCAAACGGATAATAATTGTATTGTGCCGCTATTTCGCCGTTAGCGTTTACAATCACTCTCGTACTTCCTAAATGGTCGGTAATAAAATAGTTTATGTCATACGCATTAGCGCCTGTTCTGTTTATTCGCCCACCGCCAAAACTTGTGCTTTCGAAAGTCAGAGTATCATTATCGCGGCTGTAAACAAATGTTCCAAGATAGTCGAAACCCAGCTTATATACATCGGAAGCAGCAGAAATCAAACCGAAGCCTGAACCGGAAGAAGAAGCATTTATACTGTCGTATCTTGCTGCCGTTTTCGCACCATCTGCCAAGTATGAGTAATAAGCATATCTGGATGTATAAATTCCCAGTATTATTCCTTTTGGGTCTGTTGCCGGAACTGCAAACTTTAGTTGATATGGCAAATTGAGTATATTATAAGTAACATCCATATTTTTCCGGTAATCCCTGCTCATGTTTCCATTGGCATCGTAATCGTATAATAACTGCATAACTAACAACATTCCCTGATATTTTCGTCTGCTTCCCAACTGGTTACCATTGTATGCATAGGTTAAACCGTTGTTTACGTCAGTACCGCCGGCATCGTAATGTTTTATGTTAAATATGTTGCCGTTACGGTCGTAAACTATATCTTGTTGCGTAAATGCATTTGTGGGAGTGTTGTCAATATAAAGTAAACTGTTGGTGAGCCTTGATAATTTGTCGTATTCAAATGCGTAAGTATTGGCATTTAAATCTTCGTGTCGCCATGTCCATTCTGTAATGTTTCCGGTATAGCTGGGCGTTGTACTCGACTGTGCAGGACTGTAATACGCCAGCTGCATTTTAAATATGTTGTCCGTTCCCTTCTTTGCGTTTTTTTCGGTTATCCAGCCCTGAATGTTGTATTTTGTCTCGTCGGTTATCAAATTGTTATCGTAAACTTTTGTCGCCGGTTGTCCCAGTTCGTTGTACTTATACTCAACTTTTGCCGTACTGCTGCCGTTTACAGTTGTGGTTTCGGTGAGAAGCCGTCCGCGTCGGTCGTAGGTAAACAATGTGAGCTTTTCATTATACTCGCCTATTTTAACAGTCTTATTTTTACTAATTTCGCTACCACTTCCGAACTGCTGATACTTGAATGTTTCGTGCTTCTCGTGCCGGGCAAGCACGTTGCCGACAAAATCGTATTTACTGCTGTAGCGGCTTATTCCTCCCAAATGATTCTTTTCTACCGTCTGTATAACGCGTCCGTACCTGTCGTAATAAAATGCGCGTTCCACATAAACTCCTCCGCCGTCCAAAACTCTCAACCGCTCGTAGGCTTTGAGATTCTTTATCTTTTCGGTTTCCAAGTCACCAACAGTGCAGACATCATCTACAGGCTCAAAGGCAAGATGCGAAGGCGTTATCCACGGACTGCCCTGATTTGTAACAGGAACGCTGTTCAATATCGCGTAATATCCCGAATTAGCTGCTCCTACCAGACACTGCGCCACAGACAGATAACCGGCAGGCAGGCGATAATATTTTATTGCGGGATTTGTATTGTCAATCCCGTAAAAATATTCAAACCTTACATTACCCGTACTGTCTATATAATCGTTTGCAAAGTCGCAATCTTCGCAAACGGTACAGTTCATGGGTACAGACCCGTTTATTTTCAAATATTTATCCGCTGACGATGATACGTAATTTCCAAAGTACATCTTGCCATAATATCTTGCCCTGTAAATTGAACGGGAAGGTTTTGTTAAATCAGCCAAAATCCCACCAAAAGGATCTTCAATCCTGTGTGCATTTCCAAGAGTTACATAATCATTACAAAAGGCATCGGCATAATACATTGCACGAAACTGCTCCGGAGTATAATTTTGAAGATTATATATCAAGGTTTTATCCGTGAGATTGCCTACATTGTCATATACATTGTAAATCCACTGACTGTTTTCGCGCATGTTGCCATCCTGCATCAAAACAAGACGGTCGCCCTTGTCGTAAATCATGTATTCTACGGCTTTGCCCGGCATTTTGCGTTCAATCATGTTGCCACGCTCATCATATTTATATATAAAACAGTATTTTTCGGCTACACCGTGATCTGTACTTACTTGATTTACATATCCATAATACAGATAAGCCGAGCCTTCGGGCTGAATTACCCATGCCGGCTGCCCGTAATCGTTGTAAACATAATATGTTTCAACATTTTCGTCATTGCCGTTTATGCTTCGGGTTAAAACAGTATGTCCGAGTTTATCGGTGTAAGTGAAAACTGTTGCGCTGTCTTCATTCACTGTCGAATTTTTATACAGCGTATTTTCCGCATAATATCCGTTAATGTTCAACGAATAATCTTGCATGTTTACGGTCAGATGCAACACTTCGTTGTCAGAATTCGACTGATACGAGTTTACTGATTTTTTGTTGTTTGTGCGATACACTCTGCCCACATTGTAGGTCTGCATTATTCTGTTAAGCGGCGAGGTTTCAAATATGTTTTCCACATAAGCATACTGCCCGTCGTTGCCAAATTTACTCGTATAAAATGCGCTTTGCTTCGCCACCGGATTTATTTCCTTCACAGCAACATTATTAGTCGAAATATAAGGCAGATAAACCTTTGCATTGTTGCGATGCATATTGTCGTAAACAACAGGCTGTACAACATTTTTCATATTAGGCGAGCCTTTCACCTGTATCACCTGCTCGGGATAGCCAAGTCCATCGTAGAAAGTAATATCCTGATTGTATTGTGAAGCGCCTGTTGCTGCAAGATATGTATTTTTCATTATCCAGTTGCCCGCTATGGTTACATCGGTATCTTCGTCCCAGTTGCAAGCTGTCTTTGTTATTGTTACGCTGCCGCCTTTTTCTCCAATAAGCTTCACGTTTATAGCAAGGGATTCTTCGGTATCGTCAATACATAACGTCATTTTTTGATCAGTTATTCCCGTTATTGATATTACTCTAATGCCATAGATAGACAATTTTAAATTTAAAGATTCGATAAATAGACTACTATTCATAAAAACCTTCGGAACCGTTACAGGTACATCAAAAATTCCGCCTCTGCAATCTACATCTATATCAGGCGTGGGTGATATGGAAATCTGAGGTAATGTTACTTCCTGTGAATATGCGTTCAGACAAAACAGCATTGCTGTAATTATTGTCAATATACAGTATTTTTTCATGATTTGTTATATTTTTAATGAATTAAAAAATTATTTATTATTCGGCAAAACGGTATTTGTATCTTTCAACAGTATTATTTTCACCATCTCTTATCATCCGCAGCCGTCCGATTAAATCGTATTCGTAAAAATGCTTTATCCCGTTGGGATAGGTAACTGTTTCAATTCCAATAAGAGGCTTGTATGTATAAGTACTAACTTCAACATTGGGAAAAACCGCAGTGTTGCGCAAGCTGTTTATTACGCCCAAATCGGCAGCAGCAGGAATATTTGCATTTTCAATCCTGCCCAAAACATTTCCCAAAACCGCACTAACTTGCTGGTATGTAGCATTCTTGATTTCGGCAATCGGGTATTGATTTTTATATCCCCACAAATAAGCGACTGGTATTTGATTTCCCGCACTCTTAATCTCAATAATATTGCCTTTATTATTGTATTTATAGCTTGTTGCGGGCTTGAATTGCGCCGTAAGATCTTGATCAATCATTGCAGGCGTTTCCAGCAAATATACCAGTTCTGGTTTAATAATTTCCGGATTTAAGATAATTTCGTTGTATTTTATACGCTCGCCGCTAATAATGCTTCCATTCTCTAAATATGTGATTTTTTCAATATAATGCGACAGCATGTTTTTATTAGTCATTTTTACCGCTATCGGCTCGTTCGATTCGAAAGGATATACCAGCTTTGTTTTTTGCCTTTTACCGTCGCTGCCAAGCATGCCTATTTCAGACAGCAGCTTTTTTGAATTGTATGCGTAGGTCGTTTCCTGATACTGTAATGCTTGACCTGTATTTGCATCGTAATAAGTTTCCGTTTCTTTTTCGGGATTAAGAAGATTTGTAAATATTTTATACGTTGATCCCATAATATAATAACTTGCAGTGTTGCATAAATCAATTTTTGATGCTTTCATCGATCTTACATAATCATCTTCCTGTGTTATAGCTCTTCCATATTCAATATTAAGGCTTTTTAATTTTTTACTGTCGTGGCTGTAATATTCTTTCAATATCGGCAATCCTCTGTCCATTGCTTTTGAGTTGCAGGGCTCGTAGGGATTTCGCGAAATGCTGGTTACAGCTTCAGGCGCCAAGTCCATATATCCGTTATCGAAATTGGTAAATTGATGTCTTACAAAAGAGTTGTCAGCCATCTTTTCAATCACTTCGGTATAGCCAATATGATTGCCGGATATATTCTGACACGAAGGTAAAACAGAATTGGAAGAGAATACACTGATACTGACAGAATTATTAAGAGTCGGAAGATATTCATCAAAATAATATTTTATCTGTCCGCCCAGTACTCCGCTCGATTGCTGTGAGTTTGTTCCGTTTTGCAAATAGTCCGAAACATAATAATATTCCTTTACAGCTGTGGGAGTTCCGCTTGCCGCCGTACTGTTTTTTATTCGCTTTATTCTTATGCCTCCGGCTAACTGGCTGGATGAGTAAGATATAATAGGCGTTTGCCAGCGTTCCTCCTGCAATTGTTTTCTGTAGTTATGAGGCTCAAATTCAAATTCGGTAAATCCTCCCGCAGGATAAGTTATTTTTGTTAACACTCCGTATTTGGTATAAACAGGATTTGGATTTTTGCTGTCGTAATGACTGTAATAATTTAAACTTCCTACAGTGCCGTTATAAAAGCCCCAATGGTCGGATTTGTTTGCCAGATAACCGGGCAGGTTCTCAATATTGTGATACGAAAATGTGTAAGGTGGTTTCCCCGATTCTTTTATGCTGTTCAGCGTTAAACGCTGACTTGGAGAATTGCTGTAATTGAAGTTTATTATCTTTATAATTTTAGCGCTTATGCTGTTGTTCTCCGTAATTTTTATGTTATCTAACTTGTACCATTTAAGTTTTTGCAAACATCCGGGATATTTATCCTTTGGATCCTTAGGATTCTCTTTTTCCAGCAGAGGAAGAAATAAAGTAGATAGAGGAATAGAAGTACTGTGTTTCCACTGATCATGTTTATAATCATATATTTCCTGCCCATAATTTAATTCGACAGATTCGTTTTTTTCAAAAGTAACGGTGGCGTGAGCCGTAGTTATTTTCTTTAAATACACAGGAGCTATCAGCTTCCCGTTATACCAGTCTCCAACAGGCGTTGGAACAAAACACTCGGGAAAGCTATTTCCATACTTAATACCCATGTAATACGCCGAAAAATACATTTGACTGTTGAACTCATTCCGTTCATAAGTAAAATTAATTTCTTCGGTTGAAGGCAATATTATTGTAGTAAGATACCATGTATTTGCTACCCAGTCGCCATCATCTTGATTGAAAAAACCCAAAGAAAAATCAATAGTATTAATATCTCCTCCAAATACGTATTTTATTCCATCCTCTGTTGTTATTGTAAATCTTTTAAAACAAGGATATTCAAATTTTAATTTTACTTGTGTAAAAAAAGGAGGAAGAAGAAGATTTGGATCCAATTCAACTTTAACGGGTTTATTACACTGCACAACCCAGTTTCCTTTATGATCCAGGTAAAATTTACCCGAATAACCTGCAAAATTAAACGAAAATTCATCCGGTTCATAATCTTTATAATGTTGTGTTTGAAACATATTTTGAATTGTATTCACAAGAAAATTCTGCGTATTCCAGTTACTGACATTAAGACTGTTATGATTATAGTAATAACCGGCATTCGTAAGTCCCTGACTATAATTTAATTCATCAGGCATACTGTTGACCGATCTTGTTACCGCTCCTCCTGCAAACAGCGTCCAGCCCAAGCCTGTCCAGCCCGGGCGTTGATCTATTCTTATTCCTGCCGCATGATAACTCAACGAAACAGGTAATGTAAAATCCTTTACCGTAATATCATATAAAGGAATTGAAATTTCAGGCGTTCCTGTATAAAGTGAAACGGGAATGTCGCCATATACTTCCATGCTTGCAGCGTTTGGACTTAATGCTGCTGTCGGTTCTTTCGGTATTTGCGCAATACTGTTTATTCTGCAAATAAATACCAGTAATACTAATGTTTTTATTAATTTTTTCATAAAAAGTAATGTTTATAAATTTTCCGCAAATTTAATGTTTTTTATGAAAACCACAAAACAATATTAAAAAATATGGTTGTTTTTTGAACAGTTAGATTAATATGATTATAATTAGCTTAATACGCAAAAATTTAGGGCTATTCGCCGCAAAAATAATGAGAATATTTTGGAAACAAACGAATGATTTTACAGCTTTGTCAATCGTTCACTATTATTTTTACCATGTTTTCCAGCGCCGTTTTATCGATACTGTCAAAAGCATTTAATCTGTCGCTGTCGATATCGAGAACGGCAATGACTTTACTGTTTCTGAAAACGGGTACAACTATTTCCGATTTTGAATATGAACTGCAGGCGATATGTCCGGGAAACTTGTCAACATCGTCAACAATAACAGAACGTTGCAATTTCCATGCCGTACCGCACACTCCGCGTCCGAACTTTATACGACAGCACGCAACAGTTCCCTGAAAAGGACCAAGTACCAGTTCTTCGTCATTATCGCACAAATAAAATCCAACCCAAAGAAACCCAAATGCCTGCCGTATTGCAGCCGAGACATTTGCCATGTTTGCAATTATGTTTTTTTCAGCGCCGACTATAGATTTCACCTGTTCCGTTAAGCATCTGTAAAGTTCTGTCTTATCGGCAATTACAGGCAATTTTAATTCTTCCATGTCATATCTGCTTTCCATTCGATTGATGCGCGACAGATTACAGTGTCGCTGTTGTTTTTTATTTCAAACAGCGATTTCGCGCCGCACTGTTCATAGCCTGCCGTAAGAGTATCTCCGTATTGCGATTCGTGCAAAAAATTAACTTCAATGTGAATCGGGTTTGTATTCGCCATAAATTCAACAGGCAGCATGTCTATCATCAGCATAAAATACCGTAATGAATTTACATGCCGGTTGAAATCAATATCGCTATATGAAACTTTGTGTATTATAGTTTTTTGCGGATTAATCGCCGCAATTTTAATGGGATTATTTATCGGCGTTTGCTCAATACACAAATGCCGGTTATACTCATCAACATATCGCAAATCCAAAGGGCGGCGCGTTGACAGGTCGATCATTGCCCATTGCGTTACTGCGGCAAATGTGGAATTGCCGTTTTCGTCAGTAGCAGTAAAATTTCGCGTGGTCAGCAACTTTCCGTAATCGCTTACCCAGGTTGAGATGTCAAATGTTTCGTATTTATACGGCAGCCGGTAAAAATGCAAAGCCATGCGCGATATTACCCACGAGCGGTTTTCGCTGCCGAGCTTTTTTATCCCGAATCCCTTTTCATCGGCATCAACGCCTGCAATGTCAAGAATGCAGCCAATCATCGATACAATGGTCGCACGTAGCGAAAAGTCGATTTCCGATACCTGTACGGTGTGTCTGTATGTCGTTTTTGATGTCATATATGCCTATATTGAAAACACAAAATAAAATTTAAAGTTAATAAATTATTATAACAGCACAAAATATTAGAAAGTCCAAAAAATACAATGCAACTTCAAAAAACTGTTCTAATTTTTGTTCCAATGATTTGAAATCAAAATTCTGTTCTAATACATTAAGCGGATAAAAATAGTTTTTTAATTCTGTTTTTAACTCGTTAATTTGTTCATCCGTAAGTATTTTCAAATATTCAGTAAAATAACTTTTTTGTCGTTTGAATTTTACGTTATTTTGGTAATTAAAAATGCACGCTTTAATTTCACTAAAATTATTTATTCTATATTGTTTTTGGGTTTTTTATATTTTTTCAAAAAGGTAATTGCTTTCTGAAAATCAACTTTTTCAATGTAATAATCATTTACAGCTTCAATTTCTTCTAATAGTTTTATAATATCTCTTTTATGAATATAAGCATTTAACATACCTCATAAAATTTTAATTATTAATTTTCTTTTTTAGGAGTTCATAAAATTCAGAATTTCACTGTGTTTGTTTCAAATCCTTTTCAATAAATTTTTGATACTGCCTATACATAAAATCATGGAAAACGGTAATATTATCGGTTGCCCGCGCTTTTTCCAATGCCTGAATGTAACTGATACGACTGCTTTTGAAAACATAAAATATCGGCAAATCAAACCTTGCCAAAACATAATTCATAAGCAGACGGCTTGTACGTCCGTTGCCGTCTGCAAACGGATGTATGCTTACAAATCGGTAATGCAATTCAAATGCCAATTCACATTGTTGTTTGAATGTTTGTACATTTTTGATTTTGTCGTTTATTTCACTTACGAGCGTTCTCATTAGCGCGGGTACTTGGGGGCTGTCGGGGAAACGCCGCGCTCCTGCAAACACGTTTAACAGGCGGTAGTCACCAAGCGTGCTGTCAAACGTTCCTAATGCAGTGTTGTAAGCGCTGCCTGTGTTTTTCATTACCAATGCCCCGATTTGCCGTATAAGGTTTTCAGTGAGCAGTAAGTGTTTTTTTGCTTCATTCATAATAAAAACAAGCGCCTTTTGATGGTCTATTACCATTTGTTGCTCGGTAAAGGGCTTGTTTTTTGCCGGCATATCCAAATCAAGCAAATCATACACCTGTCCCTCTGTAAGCGTGCTGCCCTCGATTGCCGTTGAATGATGGGTAATTGCATAATAAGTGAATTTCTGTAAATCTAACTGTCCCTGCATTGCTTGTTTGTACTCGTTTACAAGCGTTTCAAGTTTATTTATCTTATTCATAATTTTGTATTTTAATCGGTTAAACTGTCTAATTTATTTATTGCTGCCTGCATACTTTTAT
>JAIRZQ010000160.1 GCA_031267135.1 Prevotellaceae bacterium | reverse complement strand
CGCGGCAAGACCGTGTACTTCGCCATGCGCTGGGAAAACACGCGCGGCGAAAAGGGTCCATGGAGCGAAATCCAAAGCGCGATAATTCCGTAGCAGTTGAAAGTTAGAAAGTATAAAGTATTAAAGTTAAAAGTAGAAAGTACAAAGTTTATAAAGTTGGAAAGAAGACAAAACATATTAAGCAAAACAAATAATTGTCAATCGTTAATTATCAATTGTCAATTGAAATGTCCCGTCAGGGACAGAATGTTGGTAGAAAAAGAAACAAACAGCCGTCATTATGACGAAAGTCAGAATCCCCTGAATTATGAGATTGCGGGCTTGACCCGCAATGACGAGCTTTTGCGACAGCTTAACCTAACAGGTTTTAAAAACCTGTTAGGTTTACAGGCATAGCGCGAATTATGAATGACATTAAACCTTATTCCTGTAAAATCACCTTAGTAGCGCTGAATAATCCTCTTTATTCAACCTTATTTTGACCGGTAAAATAAGGTATATTTTGGAGAGTATAATCAAGGTACTAAGGTAAATATATTAGAATAAGGTTTTTACGATGACAAATAAATAAACAAAAAATAACAAATTGTCTGCACAGGAGCGGACGTTAAACAAAAAACAATGAAAAAGAAAATAAAATTATTATCTTTAATGCTATTGATGGCGGCGGCAGTATTCGACGGCTATGCCCAAAGCAGCCAAACTTACGGGTTTGAGTGGAAAAATAATATTCCCTCCTACGGAAAGGGGCATTGGGTTGTTACCCAAATCATGCCCTATTTTCCTGCATGGCATTCGGGGCTTCGGCAGCATGACGTGATACTGCGGATAAACGACTCCGAAACTTCCACAATGAACGCCTTGCCCGATGTAATCCGAACAATGGAAGTTCGCCGACTGGGACAGCGTGAACCGGTAAAAATTATCATGCTGCCGCCTGTTGCCTATCCCGGAAACAGCCTGTCGGAGCGGGAGCTTGTTACTAGGTTATCTATTCTCAGCTATAAAGACAACGATTTTCTGGATGAATCCGCAAAAACAATTGTTTATACCGACCCCGAAGCGGATTTCATGGATTTCCGGACTTTCGACTTTGAATATACCAACGAAGAAAATCCCGCTTTTGAAAAAGAAATTGCGGGCAGCGTACAGCGTAATCTGGAAATGCTGGGATTAAGGCGCGATAAGGAAAATCCCGACATGCTGATTTTTATAAATTTTTTTGAGGGAATAAAAGAAAACTATGTTCCCCCGAAAACAGACCTTACCACACGATACAGTACGATATACAATGTGTGGACACGACGGTACGAATCGCGCCAGTACATAGAATCCAACACTTCGGGCGGATATACTAACACCGAATATTTATATCTTGTTCAATTTTCATTTTTAGACGCAAAGGCAGCCCAAACGCAAAGCAAGGTTGCGCCTGTAATTTGGCGAGCCGACTTTGGAAAAGAATATGGCAAAGAGCAAAACAACCTCGACTTTGCAAATAAAGCCAGCCGGGAACTGATTGATTACGGCTATCCGTATAAAAAATCAGGTAGATATTATGGTACAGGTTATTATTATAGTTATAGTAGGAGTGGCTGGATAGCCAATGCTAAGTGGGACACGTATTGGTTTACGGGATTGTTATTCAACAGTAATAATTTACAGGAAATTACTTTTGTAGCCGAAGGAAGTCCTGCCGACAGGGCGGGAATTAAGGCAGGAGATATTGTTACAAAAACAGATAATACTGCGGTGTCAAAAAAAATGAAGTACTGGTATTATTATAAATCTCTTGATTTTCATATAGATTACAAAGCTACATTTAGATATTTGAATGTAGGTTTTTATAGTGATAATAACACAGTAACCTTTGAGATAAAGCGCGGCAAGCAAAAACTAAATATTATCGTACTTGCCGAGCGGGCAAGATACTGGAAATAGCAAATTGCAGCAGGGAATATAACGTGAAGATGCTGCCCCGCTTTCGGGGCAGCATCTTCAATAGATAACCTAACAGGTTCACAAACGACGATAACAAACAAATAAACAACTCAACAACAATTAAGAGTGTAAGGGCGAAAAATTTTCGCCCTTATTTTTTGTCCAATCGCAACCTGACAGGTTCATAATAAATACGATAAATATTTAAATTTAAAATAATTAAAACGAAGCTCCTTTCAAAGGCAAACATTTATCTGTCATTAAAAATTATTTACACTAAAAACATTTTGCAAAATAATATTAATTTGTAACTTTGCGCCCGGATTTTTGTGAAATGAACAGTGAAAAAATTAAATATTACCCTGCGGATATGCGTAAAAATATTGCGCCTGCATTGCGTTTGCCGATGTCGCAAATGCGAATGCGTCGATAAGATGCATTATAATTTTCCCGGCTTTTTACAAACCGTATGTCGAAGCAACTAAAAATCAAATACACACATAATTAAAATAACATGCAAACGGTAGAGCCTGTTTGAAGCTTGATAAACAAACCTTTTGCAACAGTAAATTTGGATATAAATTTTGGAAAAACACATATTAAAACATAACAGTCCATTCACATTTGAATGCGGGAAAACGATTAATAATCTTGAACTGTGCTATCATACATGCAGCGAGTATTCTGCCGATAAAAAGGTAATATGGATATGCCATGCGCTCACGGCAAATTCAAATCCCGAAGAATGGTGGAATTTGCTTGTCGGCAAGGGTAAATTTTTCGATACCGACAAATATTTCATTATTTGTGTTAACATGCTTGGTTCCTGTTATGGCAGCAGCGGGCCAGCGTCGGTTAATGTTGATGCAGGGAACAAAAACAGGATGACCGATTTTTACCTGCTTGATTTTCCCGAAACAAGCGTTCGCGATATTGTCGAAGCTCATAAGATTGTCAGAAATCATATTGGAATAGAAAAGATAGACTTGATTATCGGCGGTTCCATTGGAGGTTTTCAAGCGCTGGAATGGACTATTTCGGAACCCGAGCTGTTTGAATATTCGGTTTTGATTGCCTGTAACGCCCGTGTTTCGTCGTGGGGAACGGCATTCAACGAGTCGCAGCGAATGGCAATTTGCGCAGACCATACTTTTTTAAGGCAAGAAAGCATTAACGGAGGGAAAAGCGGACTTGAAGCCGCGCGTTCCATGGCACTGTTATCGTACAGGTCGCATGAAGGTTACGTAGTTACTCAATCCGAAAACGATGACAATACGCTTTTTGCAAACAAAGCCTGCTCATATCAGCAGTATCAGGGCAAAAAACTGTCGAGCCGGTTTGATGCATATTCATATTACGCCTTGACAAAATCAATCGACAGCCATAATGCGGGACGAAACAGAGGAGGCATAGCAAAGGCGCTGTCGATGATTAAGGCAAAAACAGTTTGCATTGGCATCAGAGGAGATGTGCTTTTTCCTGTTGATGAGCAGAAATTTTTGGCAAAACATATACGTAACGCCGAATACTTTGAGATAATATCCCAATTCGGGCATGATGGATTTTTACTGGAACACGAACAAATTAAAAATATATTAGGTAAAGTATGCAGGTTTTAAAATTCGGAGGCACATCCGTTGCCGATTCGGCAAGCATTGAAAAAGTAATCTCAATAATAAAAAACGCCATTGAGCATGATAAAACGATAGTTGTAGCTTCGGCAATAAGCGGATGCACCGACAGTCTGGCTCTTATTGGCAATACGGCAGCCGCTCATGACAGGAAATATGTCGAACTTATAGATAAGCTCGAGGAACGGCATTTGAAGCTGATAGATGAACTTGTTTCAAATGAATATAAAGACGAAACTTTTGTTACGTGTAGGGATATAATAAAAAAACTTCGCGATATTGCCAACGGCGTTTACCTTGTCAGAGAAATAAGCAATTATACCATTGATTTGATAATGAGTTTCGGTGAAATATTATCAACAAAAATTATAAGTGCAAAATTAAATTCGATAAGCATAAGTCATAAATGGATAGATTCGGGAACGGTTATCAGAACCGAACGCCACCGGTCGCAAAATATCGTTGATGCAAAAATGACAAATGCAAACATAAAAAAAATGCTGTCGAAAAATAACTGCAAACTGTACGTGCTGCCCGGCTTTATTGCCTGCGATGCTCAGGGGCGCACCACAACGCTTGGGCGCGGCGGTTCGGACTATACAGCATCATTGCTTGCCGCCGGAAGCTCTGCGCGTATTCTGGAAATATGGACTGATGTTACGGGAATGATGACTGCCGACCCGCGCATAGTGTCCGATGCACAAACAATCAATAACATTTCGTACAAGGAAGCGCTGGAACTTTCGCACTTTGGCGCCAAAGTTGTTTATCCGCCTACAATTCAACCCGTAGTTAGCAAAGGAATTCCCATTTATGTGAAAAATACTTTTGCTCCCGAAGAATGCGGAACTCTTATCGAAAGCAATCCACCCGAAACACATGGGAAAATCAGGGGAATTTCGAGTTCTAATCGAATAGCGCTGCTTTCGATGGAAGGCAACGGAATGGTTGGCATTCCGGGATATTCGAGCCGGCTGTTCGATACTCTTGCAAAAAACGAAATAAATATTATTCTAATCACACAGGCGTCGTCGGTGCATACGATGTGCGTTGCAATAGACGAGTCTTCGGCTGACAGGGCAAAAATTGCCGTTGACGAAACATTCGCCTACGAAATATCACTGGGAAAAGTAGAGCCTCTGAAAGTAGAAAAGGGATTTTCGATAATTTCGCTGGTAGGCAATGACATGAAAAACCAGTCGGGCGCATGCGGACGAATGTTTGATGCGCTTGGCAGATGCGGGATAAACATTCGCGCTATTGCTCAGGGATCGTCCGAAAAAAATGTTTCGACAGTGGTTGCTACATCCGATGTAAATAATGCCATACGCACAATTCATTATGAGTTTTTCGGCGAATCAAGAAAAACAATCAATCTTTTCGTGGCAGGTTACGGCTCGGTAGGAAAGCAGTTAATCGAAATAATAAAGCATCAAAAACAGCATATAGAAACACAAAGAGGAAAGCAAATTGTTGTTGCTGGATTAAGCAACAGTAAAAAATACATTATCTGCAAAACAGGCATAAATCTCAAGGATATTGACAGCGAACTCAATAACGGTGAAGATAATTTTTCAGGCGATGACTATTTCGACAGGATTTTTTCATGCTCGCTGCATAACACTGTTTTTGTCGATTGCACGACAAGCAAATATGTTTCGGCAAAATACAGCGAATTATTCCTGCATGGAATTTCTGTTGTTACATGCAATAAGCTTGCCTGTTCATCAGATTTTTCAAATTATAAAACGCTTATTGAATCGGCAAAAAAAGAAAAAGTATCATTTAAGTACGAAACAGCCGTTGGTGCAGCGCTGCCTGTAATATCCCTGATAAACCAAATCATAAACAGCGGCGACAGGATACATGCCTGTGAAGCCGTACTGTCGGGTTCGCTCAATTTCATATTTGCCGGTTACGATGGCAAAAAATCATTTGCGCAAATTGTTCGTGAGGCGCAGAATGCCGGCTACACCGAACCCGACCCGCGAATAGACCTGTCGGGAACAGATGTTTTGAGAAAAATAACAATACTTGCACGGGAAGCAGGTTTGAACTTGGAACAAAACGAGATAGAAAAGAAAATGTTCTTGTCGGATGAATATTTTCAAGGAGACATAGCAAGTTTTTATTCGATGACTCAAAGGAATGAACCGTATTTCAAAAAGTTATACGATGAAGCCAAAGCCGAAAATAAAAAATTGCGATTTACGGCAAGCATAAGAAATGGAAAAGCAAGGGCAGGTCTCGAAAAAATCGACAGGACACATCCGTTTTACAATCTCGATGGAACTGATAATGCGGTGCTTTTATATACCGATTTTTATCAGTCGCCGTTGCGGATACAGGGCGCAGGCGCAGGTGCAAAGCAAACGGCTTCGGGCATTTTGAACGATATTTTATTGAGTTTTTAAAGAAATTTCAACAGAAGTATTTCACATAAACAGCTTGCAGAATCTATCTCACAGTGCAGTCCGAAAACATGTGCCATGCGATGAGCTACACAGTTTACAAACTGTTATTATAATCGCTACGATAATTTTTGTTTCTTTAACTGGCTGTTTTAACATGATAATCCCGGCACTTGCTGTAAAATCCTAATCCGGTTTAGTTTTTCCCTTTATTTTCGTTTTTCATTGAAGTTTTGGCTTTCAAAAATAATTTTCCACTGCAAATTTAAACTGATTTATAAATATTTGCTTAAATGCCGAGATATTGTTTTGTTCGCAAAACAACAGCATCGCTTTTTTATAGTCAATAGAATCAACCGTGCGAAACGAAATCGGACAATATTTGTTTGCAATCAAAAGTGCATTTGCCGTAATTCTCGCCACTCGCTTGTTGCCGTCGGAAAATGCTTGAAGATACGAAAACAGCACCAGCGCAAGCAACGCCTTTTCAAAAATATTTTCTCGACTGTTTATTAAATCGCATGTTTGCTGTAACGCCTCGCGTAGCTGAAATTCGTTGTCGAGCGGTCGGTAGTTTGTTCCTGTTATGCCCACCCGTCGTGTTCTTATATTTCTGTCAACGCCCAGTTCTTTTATCAAAATACTGTGCAGTTCCTCTATTTTTGAAACACTCAATGAAAGAAAATAACCGGAATTCGCAACTACAAAATCAATCGCCTCTTTGTGATTTAAAAGCATAACCGCCTCATCTTTTGTTTTCCCTGACGCCGTTTGCCTGTATTTCAAGAGTCGTTCGGTTTCGAGCAGTGAGTATGTATTCCCCTCTATTTGCGAAGATTTCCAACTCAAATCAATCGCCAACCGCTCCATGTCTTTTTTGTATTCAAAACCGGAAAGCAGAGCGATATTTTCGGAAAATTTACTTTGCAAACCGTTTAATAAAGCCATTTCTTCGACAGTAAAAAGTGTAACATTTTGCAGCGTTTCGGGAATAAGTGAAAAGTTGTAACCCGTTAAAATTTCTCTTTCGTCTATTTCTTTGCTGAAATATTCATCTAAATTTATCGGGTAAAAAAGATTAAAAGCTGGAGAAAGCGCGTAACGGCTGTTTCGCATTTCCCTGCCGCGCAATGTAATTTTCACTTATATTAAGTCCAATATATATTTACGATTATAATATAATTATTAACTTTGCAGGAAAAAAGAGATGTCAAAAATACGCGTAAAAGTATTTGCAGATTGTGAAACAATAAAGTCGCAGTTGCGAAAAGACGAAAAATTTTCTCAAGGAGTTCGTTTGTATGCCGTATATCAAATTGCGTTGGGCAAAAAAGCAGAGGAGTTGGAAGAATTGTATCATACAAGTCACAAGTCGATTTGCAATTGGGTACATCGCTACAATGCGGAAGGAGTGGAAGGATTAAAAGATCGCCCGCGCAGTGGCAGGCGCAGCCGATTAGATGCGGCACAGAAAAAGAAGATAAAGGAAGCCGTGTTACAAAGTCCCACGTTAGAGAATTTTTCAAGTGGAGTTTGGACATGGGCGCTGGTTGGCGAGTATATCCGTTGCAATTTTGGCGTAAGCTACAGGAAAGTTCAAATATACAACATTTTACATTCGTCAGGTCTGAGCTGTCAGAAAGGGAAAGGCTATTTTCCTGAGGCTGCAAACAGGGAAGAGCAAATTGAGAGAATAAAAAAAACTCCAACTTCGAGAAGCATCAAGCGCAGTATTGTTCGAGAATGAAGTTTCGTTATCCAATACAGCAACGGTATCGTATGGGTGGAGTACGAAAAATTTACAGCCGAAAATCAGTCAGCCGCAAAGAAAGCGGGAACGAAAAACCATTTTCGGAGCTGTAAATCCGCATACCGGTGATTTGATACAACGTGTTGAAGACAAGGGTAATACTTTGTCATTTTTTCGTTTTTTGTGCAGTTGTGTAAACAGGAATGAGGGTAAAAAAGTTTATATGATCTTGGACAACGTCCGTTTTCATCATGCAAAACGGTTACAGCCAATACTTGAAAAATATAAAAACCGCATTGAACTTGTATTCCTGCCTCCATATTCGCCTGACCTTAACCCGATAGAACGGGTGTGGTGGTTAATGAGGAAACAGGTAACACACAACAGATGGGTTAAGTCCATGAAACAAAGAGTAGAGGATTTTGACTCTTGGTGCCGAAATATAAATAAAATACAAATTATTTCTGTTTGCAATCTAATTGTAAATATTTATTAGACTTTATATAATAACTTCGATAAACAACGTTTTACTGTTGCATAACCGACAGCGGAATTTAAGCCTTCAAAAATTTCTTTTGAAGACGAATTTGCGTGATTTTTCAAATAGCTTAATATCAGTTCCTGCGTTTCCATTCCTTTGTAATGTAATATTCGGCTCACAAAGATAGTAACTTCTTTGCAAAAACGCATTTTTTGAGCCGAATATCATGTGCCTTTGAGCCGAATGTTGTTGTCTGCCGGTATTTTCATTCCCATTTTCTAAAATTCTCCCAGTCCGATAGAATAAATCATATATGGCCACAAGAAAGCAGAGATTCCACTAATGTTCGAGAAAGCAATGTTCTTGCAAATTCGCAATAAAACACTCCTTATTGTAAACCTAACAGGTTTTAAAAACCTGTTAGGTTAGGGTTTGTTTCTTTTTCTACCAACATTCTTCCCTTGACAGAATGTTTTTTATTTACTGTTGTTTTATTTACCATTGACGATTAAATCTTCAAATTCTTAAATCATTAAATCGTGAATTTTAAACATCGCCTCTCGCACGACTATTGTTAAGATATTAATTATTTTCCGAAGCAATCAGGTAATTTCATAGCCTTATTGCGCCAGTACTACCCGCAGGCTGAATCCGAACGATGTATTCGTTGTTGCAATCGACGACACGTAAGGCTCGTTCAACTGGCGCTCAAAAAACAGCCGCAGGTTTACCTTGTCGCCTATTGCATAGTCGGCTGTTACTGCAAATGAAACAACTTTGCGTCCATCGCCTATCTGGCTGTATATATCGCTTTGGTCTAGCTTGCGGATTATGTTCAAGTCTTCGCGAAACGAGAAATCGCCTTTCAGGCGTAAAGTAGTATTCTGATTGCGGCTTGTCAGGCTTCCGAAGTTAAATATCTGCGGAAGATTTTCAAACATGTATCCCGCGCCTACAACATATTGCATTGTTCGCGCTTCGGTAATCTGATTGTTCGACAGACTGAGCGCTACCGTTCGCGTGCGGCTTATTTCAAAATTGGTAAGCAGCATATTTTTGAAACTCAAATCTATTTTGAACAGCGGACTCATTGTTTCGCGCAGCGACACGTTTGTCATTTCGCGATATGCGATAAAATCACCCAGTACGTTGCGAACATAACTCAATCCATCAGCACTTTGACTGTACAGTTGATTGGACGAAAACGAATTTATCGAATATATCGAATTGTATGAATGTATGATTGTAGCGCTTAGCAGATATTTCCTCAGGCTGCTCAGACGAGCCAGTCCCGTGTATTGGATATTCCAGTTTGGCAACGGTATTTTTGTAAAGTCAACGAACTTTGAATTTGAAATGTTAGCATAAGCCGACAGGAATGAATTTATCAGAACATCCTGCGAAAATTCACCGTATCCATCAGGATAATTACCTGTTCCCGGACTGTATGTTTGCGACCTTCTCATTCGATTGTTTGCCAGCTTCCATGCCATTTCCTTTCGTATCGACAGGAATTTTTCAAACGATCTTGACTTGTACTTGTTTTCTGCCGTAGGATTTTCAAACGCCGAGCCTATTGAAATAACAGAAATCATGAAATTGCCGGTTTCGGTACCAAGTCCATTTGGATCAACAACACTATAGCGTACGTGGCTTGTCATTTTTTGACGCTGTCCGCTAATGTCTATGTTCAAGTCTTTAATCGGTTCTACCCGCGCACGATACGAGATACTTGCCGTTTGCGACATCAGGTAGGGATTAAAGAAAGTAGTATCTGTGGTAAGCCAGCGGTTTTGCCGAGCCACATCTACGAAGTCGAGCGACTGGTCGCCTAATATGAATTTCCATCCGGGCGACATGCTGCCGTTGAAATTGCTCATTCCCAAAAATTTCGATTCTCCCTTAAATCCGGGCAAAGTTGTTGCGCCCTGTTGCCGGTACGATACATTTATTGTTTTTACCGACATCAGCAGGCGGGCAAGTAATTTTGCCGTATAAGAAACAGGATTTTGAGGCTTGGGAACTTTTCCCGTTACAATAACCGTTGCATCTCTGTATTCCCTGTCGAACGAAACAGAAATACTGTTTTTATCTATTACCTGAATGTTTCCTCTTATTTCTTTTCCTTCGCTGTCGAATGCCTTAACCGAAATATTCATCGTTCCGAGCTTGTGCCTGACGGTATGTTTTCGCTTTTCCAGAAATCTTATTTTTTTCGATTCGTATGTTACTGTTGTTGTTTCCACTTTTGCACGGGCGCGTCCGTCAAACTCATCGTTAATCTGTTTCAGCAACTTTACCTTGTTGTATAAGTTTGTTAATGTAGCTCCCGCATTTATGTCTATTGACTGAGTGTTGCTTATTGTGTTTCCCGGATCGTAATCATCCATGTTTCTCATGCTTGCAACCCATTCGTAACCTGCCTGATAACTTACCTGCGAGTTCATCCAGCTCAAAAATCCTATTCTGTTCAGCGGCACCTGCCACGTAAACTGCAGTCTATGATTGTAATTAATATTCCGCCCGAAATTCCAGAAGTTACTCCACACCGAATCGCGCCAGTGCCTGTAGCTGTCGCGGTCGCGGTCTTTATTTACCATTCCTTCGGGTTCGTCGATACGCGCAAGATTTGTGGCGTTGAAATCAACACGAAGATTTCTTGTTATATCGTACACAACCGAATAGCGCCGTTCCCATGTAAAATCCTTTGAATATGTCGATGGAATTTCAACTTCGGGCGTAGATATGTTTCTTGTTGTTAATTCGTTATAGTATCTGTTTATTTCGGAAGTAAAACTGAACTGATTAGGATACGGATTTATTCCCAGTTCGCGGAAGAAAGCCAGTGATTTTGATTTTAACTTCTTGAATGGCTGCCAGAATTTGGGCTGAACATTATATGCGTACGATAAAAGGGCGTTGTATGACTCCTGCATATTTCCGGCTAAGCGCGGATTACGTCTGAACTGCTGCGTATAGGCATAACTCAGCGAAAGGTTTGATATGTCAAGCACTTTTTGTCCATCGTGTCCCATTGGAGAAATGCGAACATTAGACAGGTTGAACGATTTTTGCCGTACATAAGTTTTTGCCATCACTTCCAGAGAGTCTCGCGAATATCCTGACAGTGCGTCCAGTGCCGTTTTCAGTTTCACATCCTGATTGAACGGATTATATAATGGTATTTCGTAGTGAGCCGAATATCCGAAAAAGAAAGGAATTTTTACGCCCCATTTTTCGGGGAAGAATTTTCCGAGTTCAAGATTTGTCATTATGCTGTATTCGTACGTATCTTCGTGCCTTCTGTCGATATAACGCTGTTCTACGCTTCCAAATCCATTTGTAATCATGGTTCCTACAAGAGTGAGCGAGCCCAAGTCGGCAAGTTGAGCCGTTGTGCGGGCTGTAGCCGCCCAGCCGCCTTCGTTTTCGTAGTCGGCAAGTCTAAATTCGTTTACCCAAACCACTGCTGACTTGTCAAGCCCATCATCATTTCTTCCTGCCGTTTTCTTGGGATTTCTCACGCCTATCATAATAACCTTAACCGAGCCCAAATTCGGGTTTCCAACGATTCTCATTCTGTTTCTGCCTGTGATTTTTTCGTAAGGAGCAGACAAGGAACCTCCGTACTGCTTTATTTGTTGGTTTCGCTCAAGTTTCAAATTGGTAAGATCTTCCAGCGCAATATCCATCATGTTTTCTCTGGGCCACACTAATAACCGGTCGGCTTCGCTGTTGTTGCTGTATGTCGAGCGATGTGCCGTAAGTACAAGAGGAATTTCGTATTCGTAATAGTTGTTTCTGTAATCGTTTCCTACCCGTATAAACAAATGCATATCGTTATCATTTAAAGGATATCCCGGAATTGCTTCGGCATGCGCATCTAACTTGATTCGACGGAATTGACGAAAATCGAACATTGAATTTTTATATACCGCACGGCCTTCGCCATCGCCGAGATCGATAATTTTAAATTCCATTGCCTGTTCGTTCATTTGCACCGACTGATAATTGTCGTAATTCAGTTCGCGCTGAACGTCCGGAGGCATTACATAGTTTACAGGTGTGCGGCTTGCATTTTCTTCGATATTGACAACCGAAACGTCGAATGTTGCATTGGGCAGTTCGGGCTGCGCCAATCCTTCCTGTCCTTCAATCATCGAATAATTGTATCGCCGCCATTCGCTGCGAACCAGGTCGAGTGAAGCAAATCTGAAATATGCAGATTCCTTGAATCCGCGAACAAAAAATCTCATAAACCGTATGGACTTGAAGTCGCTTATGTCGCCTACTTCTTTCTGATATTGATTTAGAGGTATTTTGAACTGAAACCAGCGAACTGTTTTCGGTCCTTCGGCATTTCTGAAATCAACCGTAACTTCGCGCACATCCGAAATAAAATTTTCGCCGATAACCATAGCCGATGGACTTAATTTCAGTCGATACTGAAAATAATTTTCCGATTCGTTCATTGTATTATCGCGATTCAAATCTTCAATATCGGGATACGTTGTCGCCATCCGGTTTTGTCCTCCGGTAATATCCGTTGGCTGCGAATTTCCATCGGGCCCGTTGAAATCCTTATAGCGTTCGAGGATAGTCGCTTCTTCCTGATTAAATGATTCGTCGAGATAATGACGAAAATTATCGCTTGACGGGTCTTCGGATATTTTTGTAAAGGCTGCCGAATTTAACCACGAGAGATTGGATAAAAATGAATATTTACTTTCAAAAAAATCTTTTTCGTCTTCGTTTATAAGACCGTCAAATCCTATATCCTGATATGGGCGAGCCTGTATATTGTTGTCAAAGGTATAAACCAGCGATTGAATTTTTGGTACCCGTCCCCAAGCTGTTTCCACAACATTATCGGGGTCAAACGGATACGGCTGCCCGTGCTCAAAACTCTTCATTCCATCGCGAAGTATGTCTTCCGAAATATTTCCCAGATTCAGGTACATTTCGCCACCTGTTGAATTTTGATTATATACAAACGGATCCATCATCCAAAATTCTATATGGTCGTAATTTGCCGTTTCAAAATCGGTAATCGTAAGAGCTCGCATTATTCCGCCCCAGCGCTTTTCGGGATTTGTGAATTTGCCATCTGAACCTACATTTGCAATATCGTAGTTGTATGGTCCGCGTTCGTCAGGATAAAATGCCATGCTCAGGGTTGATATGTATTCTGATGTTCCCGTTGTTATTTCTTTGTCGGGATAAACTTCGGTAACAGGAATTTCGCGTACAAAATGATTTTCGCGAAACTCGGGATTGTTTCTTATGTATGCAGGCGTGTAACTTGTATTTCGCGTGAGGTCGGTTGATATCGAATACCATGCAAATTTGGCTCTGTTTTTGCCGTAGTCTATATCGTTGCTCAACTCGCCTTCGGGAAATATGTCGGGCTGTTTTTGCGGCGTACTTGCAAGCGACCATGCGGAAAATGCGCGCAGGTCGAGCGTTGCCCGCGATGCTTCAAAATCGTCGATATATGAATTTTGATTTGACTGCCCTGCAAGTAATTTTGCAAATTCGGCATCTACTGCTATATATGACGATTCTCTCGTATTTAATAAGGGAATGTTATCAACTAATTTTGTAAGAAACGGCGCTTCTTTTCTGTATGAAAGATTAAATCCGAGCATTGCGTTTGATATGGGATCTTCGCCATACGAAACCTTGCGTACCATTGGACGTTCGTACAATCCCAGATATGTTGCGCCTATATTGAAATCCTTGTCGATTTCATAATTCAGGTGTACGCCATACATTGTTTTTTGCTGCAAACTGAACAGGCTGTTGTCTTCGAGTGAAACTTTCAATGTCATTCCCGATTGCAGGTATGCGGAATTGATAATACTAACGGTTCCCATTGTATAATTCACGATGTAATCGACATTTTCGACAAGTTTAACTCCATTAACCGTTACCGTTACCGAGCCTTCGGGTATGTTGGATGCGTTGAGCATTATTTCCGATGAGCCTTCCGATTTATACGAACCTTTTATGCTGAACTTGTTTTTTTCGGCAAGTTCCCGCGCTTTTACGAGTGTTGAATCGTACAGTTCCTGATATATATATTTTGACGCTATTGCATCGTTATTGATTTTTTCCTTAAGGTAGTTTCCAAACGGTTCGAGTACGGGGAATATTATTCGTCCGCGAGACGATAAAACCGTTACATCCTCTACAAAATCGAACATTCCGTCGGGATATGCTTCCTGAGAATTGTTTATATTATCCAAATTCAAAACCCTGATAAGCTGAGTGTTTTTTATTGCTCCTTCGGGCAAGAATGTCAAATCTGTTCCTGCCTCATCGTTTTGATAGTAAACATCAAGGTAAAATTCATCTTTTGAGAATGAAATAGACGAAACCGTATAAATATTTTTCATCATCAGTCGCCATGTAGGCAATGCCGGCGTCAGGTTTGTGCCTTTCAGCAATTTTGCCACAAGCACGTTTGGCGATATTATTCCATCGGTTGAAAGCTCGCCTACCTTGTACGAAACTCCGTTTGCCGTATATTCGTAGGCTACGGCAAGCACTTCGTCGTTGTTGAGGGAACTGTTCAGCGATATGTAACCGAGTTGGCGGTTTAATGTATAGTCGGATCCTTCTATCAGCTTGCGTGCATTTTCAAGTTTTTCATAATCATTTCCGCTAACCATTGAGTTTGCGTTAAGATATGTAGTAACATCCGAAACGGTTCGGAACAAAGATGCATTCAGGATTTCGAGCAAGCGGTTTGCATCATTTGAAGGATATGCCTGCGGACTTGGCTTTTGGAATCGCGCTGCCTGATACATTATTTTAGGCTCTGCAAGGTCGATGAATCCTGCAATACTCCGTGAATTATCGAAATTACTTGTTCTGTTTGTAACCCAAACTTCTATGCGGGTAATGTTTATACCCGACTGGATATAAGGAATATTTTTCAGCGAGCGGTCGTAGTTGTCGTGAAAGGTTTGAGAAAGGAAAAAATGCCGATTTGCATCATATTCATCGGCGCGTACTTCAAATTCGCTTATTTGCGCCCCTCCTTTTATTTCCAGAGTTTTTGATTCGCTTTCCTGCTTTGATACAACTCCCGAAACGGTTAATTTCCCGAATTTCAAATCCGCTCTTATTCCAAATAAGTTTTGCGCTCCGGAAATCAGCGTTCCCGTGAGCGGAAACGAAACATTGCCGACTTCCAGTTTTTGAATAATATCATCTTCTCCGCCTTCGTATCCTATTTTTAATTTTGTTTCAAAATCGAATGTTGCTTCGGTATTGTAGTTAAATTCTGCCTTTACTCTTTCGCCAATGCTTCCCGACACGTTAAATTGAAGTTTCGTATCAAAGTCGAAACTTGTTGACGAGCGGTAATTTGCAGCAACCATTGGATTGGTTGTTTTGGTATTGTTGATTGTAAAAATCATTTCTGCCGTACCCTGCATTACTATTGAAATTTCGTTTCCTCCGAAAACAGAACCGAAAAGATTGTTATCGATTCTCATAGTTCCACCGCTAAAACCAAATCCCGAACCGGCGTCATCCTGTGTAGCCGTTGATGTTTTTCGCTGCTCAATCCACGAATTGCGGACAGAATTTTGAATTTGATATTTTTCAAATTCGTCTTTGTCCATTACTTTGAAAGGATAGGATTTTTGGCTGCCTTCCATGCGATAGAATATGTATTTGCCGGTTATCTGGTCGTATTCTATTATCACATTTTCGGCAATGTCAATCCAGCTTCTGCTTTCTTTTGAATCAGTTGACTGTCCCGACATGTAATTTACAAATACACATATAAAAAATATTATTGAAAATATTTTTCTTGATAGTAATATAAGTCTTTTATATTTGATATTTATTGTCATATTCCGGATATTTTTCAATTAAATTAAAGATGTTTTAATGCTTGCTTTATAAGCGATTCGACATTCAGGTCGGGTTCGTTGGAAAGCAATGCATCTATGCATTTTTCCACTGCGTTTTTTGTAAAGCCGAGCGTAACCATTGCCGATACGGCTTCGTCGCGAACGCGACTGCTTGTCGATATAAAAATATTGCCTGCGGGCGTTTTGGATATTTTATCTTTCAAATCCACAACAATGCGCTGCGCCGTTTTCAATCCTATGCCTTTTATGCTTTTAAGTTTCGTTATATCATCTTTTTCAATAGCGATACGTATTTCGTGCGAACTTATCGACGAAAGCATCATTCGAGCCGTATTTGCGCCTATTCCGTTTACCGAAAGCAAAAGACGGAAAACATTGCGTTCGTCATCGTCGAAAAACCCGAATAATATATGAGCATCCTCACGGATGATATAATGCAGCAGCAAACGCACTTCACTGCGTTGATATATTTGACTATACGTCTGTAACGATATGTTTATGAAATAGCCTATTCCGCCTGTTTCGATAATTGCACAGGCGGGCGTCAATTCTGTTATGTTTCCTTTAATATATTCGTACATAAAATTAATATCAACTTTTATAATCTGCAAAATTATAATTATTTTTAACAACTTGTGTTTTTTATCTGTTTTTGGAGTATTTTTTTTGTTAAATTTAACATCCGGCATACATTTCGGCAGTATTTTATTATCTGTAAATATTTCGCCTTAAAAAATAAAAAATTGAATTGATGAATTAAGTGTTTTACATTATATAACCGTATATTTGAATTATTGAGCCATATATTTATATTAAAAAAATAAATATTTTAATTAAATTATAAAATTTTTATATGAAAATTAGTAATTGTTAATCCATAGTTGTATTTTGGCGTCGTAAACTTTTAATTTATAATAAATATGGTAGCAAAATTTCAAAAATTTCTTGAAAAAAATGAACTTGCAGACAATACAATTCAAGCTTATGTATGGACTGTCAACAACTTTCTCATGTTTTATGAGAAGATTAACAAAGGAAATCTTTTAGCCTATAAAGGATGGATGATCGAACATTACAAGCCTCAAACCGTTAATTCGAGAATACAGGCGTTAAATAAATATTTGGAATTTATCAGGAAAGATCGCTTAAAGCTGAGATTTATCAGAGTTCAGCACAAAAATTTTCTCGAAAATGTGATTAGTAATGCCGATTACGTTTTTTTTAAAAACCGCTTAAAAAGCGAGGGATTGATTGAATGGTATTTTATTATCTGGTTTTTGACGGCAACCGGAGCGCGAATCAGCGAGCTTGTGCAGATAAAAGCCGAACATGTTGAGGCGGGATATATCGACATGTACTCCAAAAGCGGGAAAGTAAGGCGACTGTATATTCCGAAAGTTTTGCGCAATGAAGCAATTGACTGGCTGAAATGCAAGAATATTTCGCAGGGCTATATTTTCCATAACGGTTTTGGCGAACAAATCTGCCCGCGCACGGTGGGCAGGCAGTTGAAAATATTTGCAGCACAGTATGGAATGAATACCAAAGTAATTTATCCTCACTCGTTTCGTCATCGATTTGCAAAAAATTTTCTTGAGAAATTCAACGATATCTCACTGTTAGCCGATTTGATGGGACACAAAAGCATTGAAACGACAAGAATCTATTTGCGCCGAACCGCCGGCGAACAGAAGAAACTTATTGACAGGATTGTAACATGGTAATTGCAAATTAAATGCAGTAATATGTTTTACCGTGCATTTACAATCCTTCAAAAGCAGTAAAATTATGATGAATGTATAAAATTCCACCATTGCAATATGATTTTAGCGAATTTGCTTAAAGACTTTAATCATTTTTTAACTACCTTTGCGCAAATTTTATTTAAATCCGAAATACTAAAAAATTACAGGCAATATTATGGAATATAATTTTCGCGAAATTGAACAAAAATGGCAAAAATACTGGGCGGAAAATAAAATTTATAAAGTCGAAATAAACGACAAGCCTAAATTTTATGTCCTCGACATGTTTCCTTATCCTTCGGGAGCAGGCTTGCACGTGGGGCATCCGCTCGGATATATTGCTTCAGATATTTTCAGCCGTTACAAACGTTTGTGCGGATTCAATGTTTTGCATCCAATGGGCTACGATGCTTACGGGCTTCCTGCCGAACAGTATGCAATACAGACAGGACAGCATCCATCGATAACAACCGAAACAAATATAAAACGCTATCGCCGACAATTAGACAGGATAGGTTTTTGTTTCGACTGGGACAGAGAAGTACGCACCTGCGATCCGGAATATTACAAATGGACACAATGGGCGTTTATAAAAATGTTCGATTCGTATTATTGCAATCAGGCGCAGCAGGCGCGTCCCATAAGCGAACTGATTGAAGTCTTCTCTGTGCAGGGAACTCGCAATCTTGATTTGGCTTGCAGCAAACAGCTGCAGTTTACGGCGGAAGAATGGAATCTGAAAAACGAAAAGGAGCAGCAGGAAATTCTTTTGAACTATCGTATTGCCTACTTGGCGGATACAATGGTAAACTGGTGTCCCAAACTCGGAACCGTGCTTGCCAACGATGAAGTCAGCGAAGGACTGTCGATTCGCGGCGGATATCCCGTGGAACAGAAAGTAATGCGTCAATGGAGCTTGCGCGTATCTGCATACGCACAGCGTTTGCTCGACGACTTGGAAAGCCTCGACTGGAGCGAAAGCCTTAAAGAAACTCAACGAAACTGGATAGGGCGTTCGGAAGGCGCTGAAATAAACTTTTATATCGAAAACCTGAACGCCGGATTAGCCGTTTTCACCACGCGCGCCGATACTGTTTTTGGCGTTACTTTTATGGTTCTTGCTCCCGAAAGCGAATATGTCGACAAACTGACAACAGGCAAACAAAAACAGGATGTTGCTAAATATCTCGAACGTACAAAACGCCGTACAGAGCGCGAGCGCATAGCCGATAAAAGCGTAACCGGAGTTTTTACGGGTTCGTACGCAACAAATCCCGTAAGCGGACATAAAATTCCGATATGGATAAGCGATTATGTGCTTGCAGGATATGGAACAGGCATGATTATGGCTGTGCCTGCGCACGACAGCCGCGATTACGCTTTTGCAAAACATTTTAATTTGCCTGTAATACCGCTTATCGAAGGCTGTGATGTAAGCAGCGAAAGTTTTGATGCAAAAGATGGTATTATGATTAATTCCGGGTTTCTGAACGGACTTACGGTACCGCAAGCCATAGAAGCAATAAAAAAATATCTTGAAGAAAACAGGATAGGAAAGCGAAAGGTAAATTATCGTTTGCGCGATGCCATTTTCAGCCGTCAAAGGTACTGGGGAGAACCGTTTCCGATTTATTATAAACAGGGAATGCCTTATGCAATAGACGAAAAAAAGTTGCCTCTCGAATTGCCAGAAATAGATAAGTTTTTGCCTGCCGAAACAGGCGAACCTCCGCTTGGGCGTGCAAAAAACTGGCAAACCGCCGAAGGTTATCCTTTGGAATTGAATACCATGCCGGGATTTGCCGGTTCGTCGGCTTATTATTTGCGATACATGGATCCGCACAACGACAATAGCCTCGTTTCTGCCGAAGCCAACAAATACTGGAAAAACGTAGACCTGTATGTGGGCGGAACGGAACATGCCACAGGACATTTGATTTACAGCAGATTTTGGAATAAATTCCTGTTTGATTACGGTTTGATTATCGAAAACGAACCGTTCAAAAAACTTATAAATCAGGGCATGATACAGGGAAGAAGCAATTTTGCATATCGTGTGAAAGGCACCAACAGATTTGTTTCGCTGGGACTGAAAAGCGAATACGATACAACAGAAATACATGTTGATGTAAACATAGTGAAAAACGATATTTTGGATATTGACAAATTCAAACAGTGGCGACCCGAATTTAACGATGCCGAATTTATTCTTGAAAACGGAAAATACATTTGCGGGCATGCAGTCGAAAAAATGAGCAAATCGATGTACAATGTGGTAAATCCCGATGAAATAGTAGAAAATTATGGCGCTGATACTTTGCGAATGTACGAAATGTTTCTCGGACCAATAGAACAGTCGAAGCCATGGGATACAAACGGCATAGATGGCGTTCACAGATTTTTGCGCAGGTTGTGGTCGCTGTATTTTGACATGGACGGCAATTTTAATATTTCCACCAAAAAAGCAAATCAGCAGGAATTAAAATGCTTGCATAAAACCATAAAAAAAATACAAACCGATATAGAAAACTTCTCGTTCAACACATCGGTATCGGCATTTATGATTTGCGTGAACGAGCTTATGTCGCTTAAATGCAATAAATGCGAAATTCTCGAACCGCTTGCAGTCATACTGTCGCCGTTCGCTCCGCATATTGCAGAAGAACTTTGGCATTTATTCGGACACGCAACAAGTATCTGCGATGCAGTATTTCCCGAATATAACGAAGAATTTTTAACAGAAAGCGCGTTTGAATATCCGGTTTCGTTCAACGGGAAAATGCGATTTAAAAAAGAATTGCCGCTGGCTTTCAGCGCAAAGCAAGTTGAAGAAGTGATTCTTGCCGATGCTGCGACTCAAAAATGGCTCGAAAATAAAACACCGAAGAAAGTCATTGTCGTAGTCGGTAAGATTGTGAATATTGTAGTATGAAGATAGAAACTTTATTGTATCTTTGCAAAAATTTGGCTTCGTAGTTCAATGGATAGAATGAAAGATTCCGGTTCTTTTGATGTGGGTTCGATTCCCTCCGAGGTCACAAGGCAGTCGTCCTTTAACAAGTATATTTTTTCAGAGAAAAAGAAAAATATTGTTTAGCTTGCAAAGTTTTATGTCTGTATTGATTAAAACCCTGCAACTTTTCTCTCTGATTTTCATTCATAATTATTTATCAATAAATGATTTGTTCCCTTTTTAAGGAACGACTGTTTAATTTACAAATATGAATTTTAAGCGTGAAATAATAAAAACACCGCCATTCGATATAGAGCGTTTAGATACAGTAAAGCCCGACAGGGTTTGCTAATGATACCGCCTGTATATCTTTTTACCTTTCCGATTCGTTATAGAACCATTGCTATTGCCGACTTCGACATTGCTATTGCAAACGTGAGCATTGCCGTATTTTACCGCAACATTCCTGAACATGACAGGAATTGGTTACATCCAAAAACTCGAATTTCCTGCCGGTAACGGCAAACTTTCTATCGCCGATGGAAATATTGCTGCCGCCAACCGAAACATTCCATTTTCTGACAGCAATGTCTGTAGTTTTAAATGCGATGCCGAGGTTGCCGATGGGAACATTGCTGTTACTGACCGAAACATTCCGTTTCCTGTCAGCAAAGTCTGTTAGTTTTAAATGCAATGTCGAGGTTGCGGACAGGAATATTGCTGTCAGCGACAGAAAAATTCCACAGACTAAGGTCAATATATTTGTTCCAAACAGCAATATCGAGGTTGCTATCGGCATGTTTTTAATTCGACATAACAAGAACGCTGCGCCGAACAGGAGAACGCTATCTGCAACAAACAAAACCTGTTAGGTTGGACTGGGTTTACTTTGCTGCTTACGCTGTCGCCAAACGCTACGATGAACGCAGGAAACATACAACCGTCATTCCGGCGAAAGTCGGAATCCCCCCGAATGATGAGATTGCGAGTTTGACCCGCAATGACGGGCTTTTTAAAAACAAAAACCTAACAGGTTTTTAAAACCTGTCAGTGCTACAATGATGATGCTTTTAGTCTCGAATTCGATGCTCTGATAGTCAAATTCGATGCTTTGAGAGCTGATTTCGATGCTCAAAGAGTCAAACTCGATACTTTGAGAGCCGATTTCGATGCTCAAAGAGTCAAACTCGATGCTTTGAGAGCCGATTTCGATGCTCAAAGAGTCAAATTCGATGCTTTGAGAGCCGATTTCGATGTTCAAAGAGTCAAATTCGATGCTTTGAGAGTTGATTTTGATACCCTCTGTTCGGCGCAGGCTCTGCCCAATGTTATCAAGTTAAGGAAAAAACCGTTTTTCGTCATTGCGAGGCGGAACGCCGAAGCAATCTATAAAATTACAGATAAAACTCTTTATGGATTGCTTTGCTTCGCTCGCAATGACGGGCTTTT
>JAIRZQ010000159.1 GCA_031267135.1 Prevotellaceae bacterium | reverse complement strand
AAAAGCCCGTCATTGCGAGCGAAGCAAAGCAATCCATAAAGAGTTTTATCTGTAATTTTATAGATTGCTTCGGCGTTCCGCCTCGCAATGACGAAAAACGGTTTTTTCCTTAACTTGATGACATTGGGCAGAGCTTGCGCCGAACAGAGGGTATCAAAATCGGCTCTCAAAGCATCGAGTTTGACTCTTTGAGCATCAAAATCGACTTTCGCCGGAATGACGGTTCAAATCCGAAATTAATATTATTATCTGCCCGCACGATTTGTTATAGAATCATATAAAAGAATATCTGTTTATTTTATCCATCGCAGCCTTAAACTGTTGCATACTACGCTTACGCTGCTCAATGCCATTGCGCCTCCGGCAATCATTGGACTAAGCAGAAATCCATTAAACGCATAAAGTAATCCTGCGGCAACAGGAATACCAATAAGATTGTAAACAAACGCCCAAAATAAATTCTGCCGAATTACCGCTACAGTTTGTTTTGAAATATGTATCGCTACTGAAATTTTTGACAGGTCTGACGATACAATCGTCATTTTAGCAGCATCCATGGCAATATCGCTGCCTTTTCCCATTGCAAGGCTTACATCGGCTTGCGCAAGGGCGGCGCTGTCGTTGATTCCATCTCCTGCCATGGCGATTACTTTCCCCCGGTTTTGTAATTGCCGGATAAACTCTGCTTTTTGTTGCGGCAGCATTTCGGCTCGGAAGTCATCAACGCCCGCTGTGGCGGCTATTGCTTTTGCCGTGTCAATATTATCTCCTGTGAGCATATAAACGCTAATACTTTCGTCGTGCAGTTTTTTAATGGCATTGCGTGAAGATTCTTTCATTTTATCGGTAACAGTAATCAGCGCAAGTGTGTGTTTTTCATCCGCAAACCAAACAACTGTTTGCGCCTGTGCGGCAAACATCCTTGCAGAAGCAGCAAGCTGTTCATCTATATTTATACGGTTATCGGCGAGCAATTGGCTGTTGCCTGCAAAATATACCTGTCCGTCAACCATTCCTTTTATTCCTTTGCCATATATACTTTCAAAGTCGGTAACTTTACGTTCGGATTCATCATCAAAATACTGAACGACGGCTTCTGCAAGCGGATGTTCGGACTGCATTTCGAGGCTGCGCAAAACTGACGCTTGACGGTTATTGTCATTAGTCCACAACACGTTTGTTACCGTTGGCTTACCTTCGGTAATCGTTCCTGTCTTGTCGAGTACTACTGCATTTATTTTTTTTGCCGTTTCGAGGCTTTCGGCGTCTTTTATCAATATACCGTGTTCTGCCGCTTTGCCTATGCCTACCATGACTGCCGTTGGAGTTGCCAGTCCCAGTGCGCACGGGCAGGCTATAATCAGCACGGTAACCAAAGCCAAAAGTCCATGTGTAATGCCATCCGTTCCTCCGAAAAGCAACCATGCCGCAAAGGCTGCAAAAGCAATACCAATTACTGCGGGCACAAAAATTCCTGCGATTTTATCCACGTATTTCTGTATCGGAGCCTTACTGCCTTGCGCCTCCTGCACCATACGGATAATACCTGCAAGCAGTGTTTCTGCTCCTGTTTTTTCGGCTTTGAAACGAAAACTTCCCTTTTGATTAATCGTTCCCGCATATACTTTGTCGCCTGTTTGCTTCAGCACAGGAACAGGTTCTCCGCTCAGCATGCTTTCATCAACATACGAATATCCTTCAGTTACCATGCCGTCAACCGCTATTTTTTCACCGGGCTTTACCAAAACAACATCGCCGGCAACTACCCGCTCCACGCCGATTTGTACGGATAGTCCGTTCGCCTGTACTAATGTAACCGTTTGGGGTTGCAAGCCTGTCAGTTTCTTTATTGATGACGAAGCGCGCCCTTTCGCTTTTTCTTCCAGGCAGCGCCCCAGTAATATGAAAGCGATAATGACGCTTGCCGTTTCGAAATAAACATGCGGCTGGATGCCTTTGCTTAACCAGAAATCAGGAAACAGAATGTTGAAAACACTGAAC
The DNA here is from genome assembly GCA_031267135.1 of Prevotellaceae bacterium. Classification (GTDB taxonomy): domain Bacteria; phylum Bacteroidota; class Bacteroidia; order Bacteroidales; family UBA932; genus JAIRKV01. Next base: position 5,815 of record JAIRZQ010000159.1, on the reverse strand, counting down.
ATGTAGGCAATGCCCGTACTTAGTGCAACCAGCGTGTCCATGCTTGCAAGTCTGTGCCGCAACTGTTTTACCGCGCGAATAAAAAAGCCGCTTCCCAGCCAAAAAACAACAGGCGTTGCGAGTATCCACATCAATATGCCGGATAAGGGAAAATCCATAAAAAACATACTTATGACAATCACCGGCAGCGATAATACAATCGCTCCGGCAGTACGCTTTTTGAGTTCACGGTATTCGCCCGACTTTATTTTTTCGACTGTGTCGGAACTGTTGTTTTCGTCCGTCAGCAAATCATAGCCTTTTGCGCGTACAGCTTCACGAATATGCGACAAGGATATGATTTCGGGCATATATTCTATAATCGCGACAGACGATGCAAGGTTTACGTTAACGCTCGCTATGCCCCGTAAGCTTCGGATGGTGTCTTCTACCGATTTGGCACACGCCGCACAGTGCAGATGAAGAACAGGAAGAGATTTACGCACGATATTCATGTTGTATCTTTTTATGTTTGCTTATGCAAATGTATAGAAATATATTTAGTCGTTCCTTAAAAAGTATATTTTTCAGAGAAAAAGGATAATAAAGATATTTTTTCTGTTAATTTGCCTTGACGCAAAAGTAACAGAAAGAGAAAATATTATTTATTTTGCGAGGTTTTATGTCTATATTGATTACAATCCTGCAATTTTTTCATATGATTTTCATTCATAACTATTTATTAATAAATGATTTGTTTTCTTTTTAAGGAGCAACTATTTAATCGCCCGTTACGGATAAAGGCTTATTACAAGGATTAGGTTTCCCGCGTGTTTTAATTCGGCTATCTGAAAAAACATCATGTCTTCACAAATAAGTCGCATCAATATCAAATCAGGTTAAAAGCGGTATGCTTATTGTTTTCTTTGATTTTTTAAAAAATCATTATATTTGTGATATATGTTTAAAATATTAATAATTAAGTCTTATATTATGGAAAAAGCATTACATTTGCGCGATTTTAAAATATTAATAATTAAATTTCGTATTATGAAAAAAATAATTTTTATATTACTGATACTGGCTGTTTCATTAGAAACAAAGGCACAGTTCAAACTCGGCATAAAAGGAGGCTGGGATTTTCAAAATTTTGACATCGGCGGCAGTGTGGGAAGTCAATTGAAAAAAGATAAATCCACATCATGGAATTTAGGCTTAGCGGCACAGATGCATTTAGCAGGCAACCTGTATTTGCAACCCGAAGTTCTTTATTCGACACAGAACAATACTATTAGCGGTTATAGCATTAATAACCTGCAGGGCGTGAAGAAAAAACACAAGGTGTCATATTTTCAGGTTCCGGCAAATCTTCTGTATAAATTTGATTTATCCGGAGTCAGTCCTTTTGTGTCATGTGGCGCGTATTTTGGTTATGCCGTAAACAGAAACGATGTTTCAAAAAACGACATTAAAAAAACCGATTGGGGTGTACGTGTCGGCGGCGGTGTGGAATTTTTGGGATTTCAGGTAAGCGCAAACTACAATTGGGCGCTTAAAGACATTTCCGAAGTTTCGGATATAAAATGGAAAAACAACAAATTCAACGTGTCCGTAGCATTTTTTATTCTGTAAATCAAATAACTATAATAAAATATCATACATGATAAATTTAAACGAGAAAGTAGCTGTGGTTACTGGCGCATCAAGCGGATTAGGCGCTGATGCGGCAAGGTCTTACGCACAGGCAGGAGCAAATGTAGCCGTACTGGCAAGACGTAAGGAAAAACTGGATAAGCTGGCAGAAGAATTAAGCGCATTAGGAGTCGAAGTTATGGCTGTGAGTTGCGATGTTACCGATGAAGAACAGGTTAAATCGGCAATAAAACAGATTGTTTCAAAATTCGGCAAAATAGATATTTTGCTGAATAATGCGGGTGTGGCAGTACGTGGAGGCGTGCATCAATTATCGGCTGAAGACTGGGACAAATCGTTTAATACAAATGTAAAAGGTATTTTTTTGATGTCGAAATATGTTGTTCCGCACATGATAAAACAGAATTACGGGAAAATAGTTAATGTCAGTTCTATCAATTCACTCATAGCCGACAAGTCGGAGACATTCATACGTCACGGCTACAATTCGTCGAAAGCGGCTGTATTGGGATTAACATTAGGCATGGCCTGTTCGTATGGAAAATACAACATTACGGTGAACACGATATGCCCGGGGCTTTTTGAGTCGGAAATGACTGAAAATTCACTTTTCAAATCAAACGAATTTCTTGATTTTTACAATGCAGCGTGTCCTATGAGCCGTCCGGGAAGAAAAGGAGAAGTTTCGGGAACGGTATTGTATCTATCCAGCGATCTTTCGAGTTATGTAACAGGACAGCACATCGTAATCGATGGAGGAATGACCCTTATATAGTCATTTCTTTATAAGCGGTTTATTATAAGGATGATGATTATATTTGTTGCTTTTGAAATATAAAAGTAATAAATATAATCATTTCTTTTTATGGTAAATCGGCATTGCTAATTTAGTATAGTTTTTGATATTTCTTTGGAATGATACATGCTGAAAATCAAATATTTATAATCATATATCACATGAAATCTATATATAGTTAGCAATGCCGGTAAATCTGTTCTTTAATACTTATTAAAACCGGCAAATTCAAGCAACTAATGTAGTTTTTTTTGCAAATACTGTGTTTGCGGAAGTCTTATTTTGCATAATACCTTACGATTTCGGATAGTACTTCTGTTTTTAATTAATGCCGTGTAATTTGCGGTGTAAATCCAATCGTCGAAGAATTTCTTTAATCCTTTTACTTTTGTTACTTTTTCCCATAAATCAGTAAAGTCTTTTGTTGTGGACTCTGTGTGATGATATTTTTCATAAAAAGAACTGATAACCAAATCATAATGATGGACGGTTAAAGGGTTCTCTTCCCGTGAAGCGTAAGAACTGTTTTTTGTCCGGAATGTAGAGTTCAGTGTATATGTTTCGTTTCTGGTCATTCGCCCGCCGCCAAATGAAGTGCTTGCCGCAAGCATGCCCGCAGCAAATACAAGTATTGATATTATGCAAATTTTTCATACAGCCTGATTTATAATGACTTAATGTAAGCATAAATTACATACGTATGTAGCAAAATTTTCATCTGTATGTAATTTTACGCGGATGCGGATGGAAATTTACCCGGATACGCACATAATATTACTCGCTCTTTTCGAAGCGGATTTTTCCGCTCTGTAAGTTTGTCCTTCATAATTGTACTCCTTATTTTAATTGTTAATTTTGCAAAGTGTAAGAATTGTTTTATTTTTCATGATAATTTTTATTTTTTGTTCACTAATCCAATAATATCATTTATCTGATAACAACTAACTCCTTATTCTATATCATTTTGACCAATATTTTATATGTAGTTTCTAATCTACATTCCTTCAAAAATCATAAAGTCGATGTCATGCTCGGGTTTTATTACCCATAAAAATTTATCATCTACATCCTTGTATAAAGAATCAAGTTCATTATTAACTTTATCAATCCCAATAAATTGCGCCAGATAATAATAATACTGCCGTAAATAAAAATATTTGTCATATTTCACAATGCTGTCTGCATTTCTAAAACTAAGCACTGAATCAATTTCGTTTTCAGTAAATTGTGATTTTAATATGTTAATTATTTCACTTATATGGTACTGCTTTGCTACAAAATTACCTGTTTTTTGGGCTATCATTGCTTTAAACCTGTTTATAACAACCGATTTATAAACTGAACCGACAAGAGTATCACTCAATTTTTCCGCAAATATTAAAGCATTAGAATATTCTTTTTTTAGAGAAAGAATAACCAATTTTCGCATATAATTATTGGCATTGTATTTACCGCATCTATCTTCTATGGAATCAATTATTATTAATGCAGAGTCAAGGCGTGCATAACTTTTCCTTTCATCTAAGAAAAAATAATCATTTATCAATTCTTGTGTTCTTATTGACAGACGTTCGCACACATCAATATTCAGCAACATTTTTTTTGATTTTGAATTGCAATTAAATAATGCAAAGCTCAAAAACAGTAGTATTATTAATATTAAATTTTTCATATATATATGATTATTTAGCAGGACGGAACATCATTATCGTTTGCAGCCCCCAAGATATTTTTGTGGGTGGATTTATAATTAATCCAGGATTTGGTCGTCCAATATTGATAGTTGCATTTTGTAAATAATCTGTAGAAGAAAATTTGTGCGCAGGTATATTAATTGTAGCTACTGTCGGTTTTGTTCCTGCTTCAAAAATGTATTGTCCTGTTGGTGTTTGCAATCTTGATTTGTATTCATTGTTGCCCAAAAAAACAGATAAGTGTCCACCTGATTTTGTATTTAAATCAGGGCTACTGCTCACGACACGTTCTGAAACATGGGCAGTAATACTAATTCCTTCAAAAATTTTACCTGACTTGTTGTTTTCTGTAGCATTCGTTTCATTAGAACTAACAATAGGAGAAATAGTGATACTGCCCTTTACTTTTGCGACTGCTCCTCCGGGAATTCCTTGTCCTGCAGGACCTACATTTTTATCTCCACCACTAACGAACCCTCCTCCAATAGACAAATCGTTTTTAGTTTCGTACTGAGTGTTCACGCCCATATCAGTTAAAATATCATTATCGTTAGCGCCTACATATTTATATCCTTCCGGTGTATTTTCATAATATGTAACATTATCCATCCATTCGTATTCATCGGTTTGCATATTCTGCACCCAGTCATAATTCATACCATTCGGGTCAATAAACTTCAGCGGATTATTAGCACAATACGCATAAGGCGAAATAGAATAATATTTTTCCATTAACGGATCAGGCGTAGTAAACAGCGGTACTTCACAGTTTGCAAACATTCTCGCAGAAAAATCAAGCCAGCCCAAATCGCGTATCGTTTGTTTTTCCTTGCCGCTAAATGTATATCTGTTTGTGGAAGTAATCAAATCCGAGTTTTCATGCTCCTTACCGAATGGATAAAAATCCTTTTTCATGCTTTTATTTTTTTACAGTATCTTTATTTTCATCATTTTTTTTCAAATTATACAACTTCAGACTAATCAAAGAACTTAAATATGCTCCTAATACAAACCAAAATCCCCCAATTAAAAATTTACTAAAACTAATATCAAAAATATATAAAAAGACAAACAATAAAAAATATATACAATAACAATACTCAATTATTTCAGCATAATTGTAATATAAAAAAGAACTTATTTTATATCCAAACGGTATTTTATATTTATTTACTGATTTGAAAACAATGGATATAACAAACAGGATAAGAAATATTGATAAAATTGACAATGATATAAATGCTGGAATTACAACAATATCTTTAAAAATAATCAAAAATATTGAAAACAACGCCATTAAAATTGCACTAATATTTTGTAATTGTTTCATAATTTAATTATTTTAGGGTTTAATATTATAGTGAATATGTAATTTTTTGAAATAATTAATCATATCATTTTGAGACTGAACAGGCTTTTCGTTTGTATTAGAATTTTCTTCATTTACAGTTTCATCATTATCATTAATTTTGTTTGTGTCGTTATTTTGTACGTTTGCAGCTTCTTCTTGTTTATTTATTTCATATAATTCTTCTACAGGAGTATCGTTGAGACCTTTGCTTGTTTCATAAATTATTTGGTAGTGTCTTAAATTATCAGAAATCATTATTTCCGAAAACTCCTGTTTTATAATAATATCTTTCAATATACATTCCTATAACGTTATCGTGAATCTGTTCATTCTTTGAAAAAC
>JAIRZQ010000122.1 GCA_031267135.1 Prevotellaceae bacterium | reverse complement strand
CATTTGAGCGCAACAAATTGACTGTTTCTGTTTCGCATGTTATTTTTTTATAACTGCTTTATTCTGCTTTTGTGTACATAGCCGACAATATCCTGATATTTTACTCGCCACCAGTCGCTCTCTTCGGGACTTATTAATAATTTTATTTGCTTGCCGCTGGGGATTGTGCCTGTTACACTGTACGATGTTCCCTTGCCTTCGCGCACATTTACGTATCCATCAGGGTCTTCGATGACATACGTATTTGTATTTGTATTCGTTTCCGATATTTCAGTCATTATATCGTCTATCATCGCGGCAAAATCTGGCAAGCCATAATAATTATTCTTGTCTATTTCATGTAATAATTCTTTATTGCCTGCAAGTTCGTTGAGTAAAAAACTTTTTTTTCTCAATCTTTTCTCTACTTCCTTTATTCCGTTATTTCTGTATGCCAGTTCTATATAATAACCGGCATAAGCGACTATTTTCAATTTTTCGCTTTTTGTAAAACCAAATGTATTAAACATTTTATATGAAGAATCTTTATAAGAATGTAATAAAAGATTAGCATACTCATACAACATATTCAACAATTTCTTATCGTCAACAGCAGTATTATCAACTATGTACTGCATCAATCCTTCCCGCATCTGTAACTTGCCGGTATTAATATCTTTTGCTGCAAATAACTTTACTAATGGAGATGTGTTTTCTTCTTTATAAACATTACCCAAAACCATTTGATTGATGCGCGGTTCTCTGTCATAACCGAATACATTGACCAGTCTTGTTAAAAAATCATGGTCATTAAGCAGAAGCCATGTGAGGCTGGACTTGCTGTCGTTGAAAAGATATTTGTTGCGGTGAACAAGTCTTTTTATATTCATTTCCTGTTGCTTTTCCAAATCCTCAACATCTTTCCACAAAACTTTATCCACTGTTACTTTATCCGTACGCTCATATTTTTGGGGAATATCGCCCATACTTGCTATGTCGGGATAATATTTTCTGTAATTAAAAAGCATGGGAAGCAACAAAAAATCGGATATAAAATTACCATCAAATACTATGTGTAAAGAATAGTCATCTCCATCTCCGTCAATTAAAATGTCGGAGATTTTTAATAGCCCTGCATCTTCGGAACTCTTTATTTTTCCTGTATATTTGTTTATACTGATATATTTATTCTTTCCTGTTGATCTAACATGAAAGATAGAATGAATTTTATCAGCAAAATCATTTTGCGGCTTATAATTATTATTTCTTAATAATTCTTTTGAAACAGTTATAGCTGCCAAAAGATCAGCCTCTTCATACAGTGTGAAATATTCCCAGTAATGCTCTGCTCCTCTTTCAACCTGTTTTTTTAATACGGTTTTTATTGAATTAATACTGTCTAATGATTTTATTTCCATATCTATTGATTCGTTATTTGTTATACAATCAGTTGTTTGTAATGTGTTTTCGTTTTTTTTCTCTTTTGTTGTTTGCTTACAACTTGATAAAGACAATGCTGCTAAAGTCAGCATGATATAATATTTTTTCATTTTATTTTTATTTTATAAGATTATACATATAATAATTTCATTTTTATCTGATTTGTGTTACCGTAAGTTTTCTTCCACGATGGTCTTTTGCACAGACCAGACTGTTATCAGACATAAGTTCAAAGCGGTATTCAGGTTTTGTGCCTTCAGCGGTTCCTACATCCCAGAATTGATAATACAGTTTATCATCTTCGCAGTAACGGGCAACAATTACAACAAAATGGTCTGTCGTTCCTTCATTTATTCTTCCTTCCGTGCTGTGTATATAATTCATTGTATGATCAACCCCTACTACAACGGCATATCCCTGCTCTAATAATTCATCCAAATGTTTTAATCCTGAAACCATTTTAGCCGCATCAAGCACTAATTCATTATTTTCCTCCAATGCTACCTGATAACGCTCATAACGTCCTAATACAGGTCCCTTTAATTTCTCTGCGATTTCCTTACTCTTGAGAAAACATCCTTTATTACCTTGTTGTTTTTCAAATGTAAATCTTTCCCTTCCTCTCAAATCAATATGCTCTTTGCCGCAATAGCATTTTTCCTTTTCCTCTTTTTCCAGAGCCTCGCCAATCTTCACTGCAGCGGCGCCAATAGATTTATTCGCCGTAGTTTCCTTTGCTACTTTCAACTGTAAAAAGTAATTGCGGGGAATTTTCAGTTTTTCTATTTCTTTGGCGCTTTGTTTATCTGCCGCTTCCTGCACGGCTTCTTCTCCTGCTATGGCTACGACTCGTTTTACCACATAATTATCAGAAGATTTTACACTGTACAGGTTTACAGAATATCCGTCATTCTTTTTGCTTTTGCCATATTCTTCGGGATAAGAGTAAATTGCATTTCTGTTTTTATCGGCATTTTCTTTGCTTTCGTAAATACAGTAATAAAACAGGCGCGGTAAAAAAGGCGTTTCGGCAGGATGGTCGTCTTCCTTGATTTGTTCGCCGGTATCAATTGCAAATCTGTAAAATCCCTCATTGTCAAAAGAAAATTTATCTTCCGATGCAACCGGTACATCATCGCCTTTTTTGTTTTCGTACAGCCTGAAATAA
>JAIRZQ010000080.1 GCA_031267135.1 Prevotellaceae bacterium | reverse complement strand
AATTGGAAACCAGTCGTAAAGATACGAATTTTCAAGGTCATTTCCAAATAAAAGAAAGCATATTTTGTTGATATTCAAATAATTCTAAGTATACATCAAATTTTTGTCATGTACTAAGGCATTTTTGGATAAAAAAAGACATCTTTATTCGGAAAAAAGACTTAACTGTTTCGTACAGAGAAAAGCCTGAACCGTATATGCAATTCAGCATATTCAATAATGATGCAAATAATGCCCTAAATGCCATAATTAACTGATTAATATAAATGGGAGGTGGTAAAACCAAATTTAAAATTTTAAATTCCTCAAACCAAGCAACGGTAAAATTGCATACTGCAAAACTTCGCGCGCCGCAAATTGCAGCTCCGAAAATATTTGAAGTATGCAGAAAATTGCTCATTTGACAAAAATTTTAATTTAATAAAGTAATGCAAAATTATATAAAATTTTTTTATTTCAAAAATTTAAAATTCAATAATAATAAACTTTTTTATATATAGCCGTTTCTTAAAAAGGGTACAAATCATTTATTAATAAATAATTATAAATGAAAATCAGATGAAAAACTTGCAGAGTTTTAATAAATACAGATATAAAGCCATGCAAGATAAATAATGTTTTTTCCATGAAAAATATACTTGTCAGGGGACGACTGTATAATTTCATTCGCATTTCATAACCCTTATTTCGCACTTTTTGCAGTCGAACGAAACTATGAGCTTTTGCTTTTTATGAATTGCCACATTATGATTGAATACGGTAAAATTGGCGTTCATTCATTTTGCAGATACTGTAAATTCGTATTCAGGCAGCTGAACCTATTAACAGTTTGCATCAAAATATTTTGCGTTTCTGTTTGCCAGATATAATCCGCAAACCGAAGAAGCAGGCGACATTGCGCAGGTTTCGGTTAGCGTTACTTCCGTATTTTTTTCGGCATCAAGCAAGGCAAATATTTTCTTTTTTTCGTTGTGGTCGGGATAAACAGGAAATCCCACTGCGGGGCGGATTCCCTTATGTTGAAATCCCCATAAATCATTTCGAACCTTATTGTGCAGCCATTCCGACAGGGCTTCTGCAAGTCTGTCGGTTAATATTTTCAACAGAATTGCATTGTATTCATCTCCTGCCTGCACAAGTTTTTCGGCAAATTCGTTTGCTCCCGCTCCTGCCGTAGCCACAAAACATCCGATATAATCGCACAGTCCCGAATCAAACGGAGCAATAAAATCGGCAAGGCTTAAATTGCTTTCGCCTTTTGCCTTTTGCGATGTCGAGCGTGCTGCGTGCAGTCGGCAAATTTCTTTATTGCGTTTTTCACTGTCGAAGATTATTATTTCTTCGTCAGATGAATTTGCCGCAAAAATTCCTGCAACCGCTTTTGCCTTGATGCTTTTTTCGACAACTATATTTTTCAATAATTTTTCTGCATCTGCCTGCAATTTTTCATGCTCTTCCTTATTGCTTTTCAAACCGAAAGCGTAATATAATTCTTTCCAGTTTACAAGTGGCATTATTTCGTCAAATTCAACATTATCAAAAATATGAACTCCTAAATGTTCGGGGATAAAAATTTGTTCATCTTTCCAGTTCAGTTGCAGTCTGTTTTTTCGCGCTTCGCTGATGCTAATGCGTGTTTGAGACTGCTGCTCAGCTTCGTATTTTTGTTTCAGGCTGCTGTATTCGATATTCAGATTTTTCAGATAATTGCTTTTCAGTTCGGGCGACAGTATATTTTTTATAATATCAACGCTTCGCGAAGCATCTTTGACATATATGACGCCTTCGCTGTATTTTACAGCCATAGCGACTGCCGTGTGCAGTTTGCTTGTAGCTGCGCCGCCTATTAAAATCGGAATTTTCAGATTATTAAGCTTTGCCTCGTCAACTACGCGAATCATTTCATCTAGCGATGGAGTTATCAATCCGCAAAGTCCTATTACATCCGCATTTTCGCGAATTGCAGTTTCGATAATCTGTTTTGCGGGAACCATCACTCCCAAGTCAAGAATTTCGCAACCGCTGCACGACAATACAATGCCTACAATGTTTTTCCCAATATCGTGAACATCGCCTTTTACCGTTGCAAGCAAAACTTTTTTAGTATTCTGCTTACCGGGTTTTTTTAATTTTTCCTGCTCTATCAACGGTTGCAGATAAGCTACGGCTTTTTTCATCACTCGTGCGCTTTTTATCACTTGCGGCAAAAACATTTTTCCTTCGCCAAACAGGTCTCCTACCTTATTCATTGCCTGCATCAACGGCTGTTCTATGATTTGTACGGGCGATTTGTCCTGCAATAAAAGGCGGTCGAGAATTTCTTCGATTTTGTCGGGAATACCCTTTACAAGGGCAAACTGTAGCTGCTCGTCGGCAGGCAGACTGTCGCTGTCGGAATAATTACTTTTAATATTTTTTACAGCGCACTTTTTGATATTTTTTTCGCTGTATTCCAAAAGCTGTTCCGTTGCATCGCTGCGCTTATTCAAAACAACATCTTCAACCAGCTCCTGAAGCCGGGGATTTATTTCGCTGTATATTGTCTTCATTTCATGATTTACAATTCCCATATCCATGCCTGCCGCTATTGCATGATAAAGAAAAACCGAATGAATGGCTTCGCGAATTGTATCGTTGCCGCGATATGCAAACGACAGATTGCTGATTCCTCCGCTCACTTTTGCGTATGGAAGATTTTGCCTTATCCATTTACAGCAGCGAATAAAATCGACAGCATACGAGTTGTGTTCTTCTATTCCTGTTGATATTGCGAGAATATTAGGGTCGATAATTATATCATGAGGCAGAAAATTTATTTTTTCGGTAAGCAGCCGATATGCTCGCGATGCTATTTGAATTTTTCTGTCGAAAGTATCAGCCTGTCCCTGCTCGTCAAACAGCATTACAACCGCTGCCGCTCCGAACTTTTTAATATATTCTGCTTTTTCAAGAAAATCATCTTCTCCATCTTTCAGGTTTATTGAATTAACTATGGATTTTCCCTGCAAGCATTTCAATCCTGTTTTTATAACATCCCATTTGGAGGAGTCAATCATAACGGGAACTTTGGATATGTCAGGGTCTGACGCAAGCATGTTTAAAAAATCGCGCATTGCCTTTTGCGAATCAATCATTGCATCGTCCATGCAAACATCTATAATCTGTGCGCCATCTTCTATCTGCTGACGCGCAACCGACATGGCTTCTTCAAACCGCTGTTCCTTTATCAGTCGTGCAAATCTTTTAGAACCTGCAACATTTGTGCGTTCTCCTATATTGATAAAATTATTTTCATTTGCCGCCTTTACGACTTCCAGCCCGCTGAATGCCGTAACATGATTTTGCTTTAGAGGCTTTCGATGTTGATGTCTGTCAACTTGTTCAGCTATTTTTCTGATATGTTCGGGAGTTGTTCCGCAGCATCCGCCAATGATATTCACCCAGCCGTTTTTCAATATCTGTTCTACGTCGCTTGCCATACCTTCCGGCGACAGCGTATATTTACCGAACTTGTCGGGAAGTCCTGCATTGGGATATACGCAGATATTAAAATTTGAAATTCGCGCAAGTTCCTGTATGTGAGGCATCATTTGTTTTGAGCCGAATCCGCAGTTCAATCCTATGCAAAACAGATTCATGCTCGAAAATGTATTGTAGAAAGCATCCAAAGTTTGTCCAGACAGGGTTCTTCCGCTTGTGTCGCTTAATGTTACCGAAACCATAACGGGAATATCAACGGAGTTTTGCCGGCAATAATCGTTTATTGCAACAAGAGCGGCTTTAGCATTTAAAGTGTCGAAAACAGTTTCGATCAAAAGCGCATCCACGTTTCCATCCATTAAGCCGCGCACTTGATTGAAATAAGCATCGTATAATTCGTCAAAAGTCAAATTTCGATATGCGGGATTTGCAACATCAGGCGACATCGAAAGAGATTTGTTCGTAGGTCCTATCGAACCTGCAACAAAACGCGGCTTTTCGTTTGTCGAAAATTCGTCGGCAACCTTGCGTGCAAGCGCAGCCGCCTGACAGTTCATTTCGTAAGCCAGCGATTCCATTTTATAATCGGAGAGCGAAACGGCATTTGCATTCAACGAATTGGTTTCGATAATATCGGCGCCTGCTGCAAGGTAGGCTTTGTGAATATCAACAATTGCCTGAGGTTGAGTAAGTACAAGCATATCGTTATTGCCTTTCAATTCGACGTCCGAATTTACAAACCGCAAGCCGCGATAATCTTTTTCTTCAAATCCGTATCTTTGAATCATTGTACCCATTGCTCCATCAAGTACAAGTATTTTTTCTTTTATGAGCCGTGTCAAATTTTTATTCATGCAAATGTATTTGAGTGTGCAAAAGTAGCAAAAAAATCAATTAGGAATGTTTTCTCATTCCTGACATACCTGTTTGGTATTGTTAAATTAATATAGATATTTCATTATTAGATAATTCATGGTTCTATTTTATATGATTTTGCTATTATATTAAAAACATCGTCATACGTTGTTAAACAATAATGATTTACTTTACCTGCATATTCATTCCGCACAGGTAAAACCTTTATATAATTTGAATTTTCTATCATTTCAAATATACTCTCACTAACTTTTGATTTTGCATATCCATATTTTTTTAATCCTTTTCTTCCCGGATATATCGCCTCGTATGTATCATATTCCGCATAAAATAACGAAATTACATCTTCAAATATTATTTTAAAGTTATATTCTTTGTTTAATTTTATATTTTTATCATTTTTTATTGCGTGGCTGCTAATATTACAATAAAAAATCATTTGAGGATGCTTCCATTCGATGCTTTTTAGAATAATACCATCCCTGTAATTTTCAAATACTCCTATGGGTGTTTTTATCGGTAAAGATTTTTCCATAATAATTTCTTCTCAAATTTTTATGAACTGTTATATTCCTCGTCCGGCGCAGTCTCCGAACAGTAACATGCAGAGGTGATTATTCATATCATTTTACAATATCTCTTATTTTCTTTTTCACGCTTTCCACGTTGTTGTCATGCAATAACGGTATCAGTTCTATTATTTCCTCAACCGGCAAATCCCACCACTTTAGCTTTAACAGTAATGCGGTTAATTCATCATCAAATCTTTTCCTGACAGTTTTTGCCGGATTTCCGGCTACTATGGTATAAGGCTCTACGCTGCTCCCGACAACGCTTTCCGTTCCGATTATCACACCATCGCCAATGCTTACACCGGGTAAAATGACGGAATTTTGTCCTATCCATACATCATTTCCAATAACGGTATCGCCTTTTAACGGAAATTTATCCAATGCAGGCACATTTTCATGCCATTTTTCAAAAATATAAAAGGGAAACGTGGAAACGCAAGCCATTTGATGATTGACGCCGTTCATTATAAATTCAACGCCGGATGCTATCTGACAGAATTTTCCTATGATTAACCGGTCGCCGTAGAAATCATAAAAATGAGTTACATGCTTCTCAAAGTCGACATCACTGAAATAGGTGAAATCGCCGACAATTATATTCCTGTTTTTAACAGTCGGTTTTACATACGTTACCGTTTTTATATCCGGAACGGGAAAAACCGCATTCGGGTCGGGTAATATCCTGTTTTCCATACAGTTCTTTTCTGCTTTATTATTATTCAAAACATATTTCTATTTTTTATAACAGGCGAATTTGTAAATACTGCCTGTTAAAACCGTAATTTTTCCTGCCTTAAACTTCTATCATTTCATAGTTGACAGTTCCAATTCCTATTTTTTCGGCATGTTGCAGACCTGCAAGCCAGTTTGCATTGGGATGTACAAGCTTGAACTTATCTTCGCCAGTCATGTCGTGATTATGCTTTTTGCGAAGGTCGCTGTAAATATTTATAGGCGCTTTTTTCACCAAATCTACGCAAGCCATGTCGAGAGCCACAGGGTCGAAAGATGCGGCAATTCCAATGTCCGAAACTATTGCAATGTCGTTGTGATTCCAGCAGTCGCATTCCGGCGATACATTCATTACAAAATTCACGTGAAAATTGGGCTTGTCTGCCAGTACTGCTTTTGTGTACTCGGCAATTTTGCAATTCATGCGTTCCGAAGTATCATTGGAAGCAAGAACCGCCGAATCATACTGGCAAAGCGCAACGCATTGACCGCAACCGACGCATTTGTGATAAGCGATTACGGCGCATCTGTCAATCAGTTTTATTGCATCATGCGCGCAATGTTTCACGCATACGCCGCAGGCTTTGCATGTCTGTTTCACGATTTTTGGTTGAGATGTCGAATGAAGTTCAAGTTTTCCGCCTACGCTTGCACTTCCCATTCCTATGTTTTTCAGTGCGCCGCCAAATCCTGCCTGTTCGTGTCCTTTAAAATGGTTCATGCTTATGAAAATGTCGGCATCGGCTATTGCCGTGCCTATTTTCGGCGCTTTGCAATATTCGCCGTCGATTTTTATTTCGCGACAGTCTGTTCCTTTCAGTCCGTCGGCAATTATAACGCCGCAATGCGCGGCAATTGGATTAAAGCCGTTTTCCATAGCCGCATTCATGTGGTCGATTGCATTTGAACGTCCTCCCGAATACAAAGTGTTTGAATCGGTGAGAAATGGCTTTGCGCCGAGCTTTTTCAACACTTTTATCAATCGCGCCGCATAATTTGGACGTATGTAGGCAAGGTTTCCGGGTTCGCCGAAGTGAATTTTTACTGCTGTAAACTGTCGTTCAAAATTAATTTTTTCGATGCCTGCTTTTTTTACAAGATTTTCCAGCTTGTCGAGCAAATTGCGACTTGGACTTGTGTGCAAATCGGTAAAATATACTTTTGATTTTTCCATGATTATTTTTTTTGTTTTTTAGTTTTAGTTTTTAACACATCGCAAAATTAGTTTTTTATTTAAAGATTTCAAAATTTAATGATGTAAAGATTGTTATTCTCTCGTTCGGGACAGGCTCTACCTATCCAAAAGATAACCTAACAGGTTTCGAAAACCTGTTAGGTTATCTTTATAAACTTTTCAAACTCTTCAACTTTTTATTTCACAAATACGGAAGATACTTCAACATTGTTTGTGCCGTCTGTAAGCGCAGTTCCAACTCCGTTTTTCCATAATGTGGCAACATTATTGATTCCGTTATATTCGTTTCCCGCCACATATACATCGTTGCCAAATACAAAAATGGAAAGCGCCGAAGCATCGGTTGTATCGTCCGTAAGCGTTGTGGTTACTCCGTTTTTCCATACTTTGACGATGCCTCTGGTTCCATCATTTTCGTTTACTGCTACATATACATTGCTGCCAGAAACGTAAACGGAATTTGCCCAAGCATTGTTTGTGCCGTTTGTAAGCGCTGTTCTTATTCCGTTTTTCCATAATGTGGCTATGTCATGGGTTCCATTATTTTCGATTCCTGCCACATATACATCGCTGCCTGATACGAAAACGGAATATGCTTCCTGTGCATTTGAGGCAACTGCAGTTCCTGCGTCATTTTTCCATATTTTGGCTATGTATTGGCTTCCATTATATTCGCAACCTGCCACATATACATTGTTGCCCGATACGAAAACGGAATTTGCCCAAGCATCGTTTGCGCCGTTTGTGAGCGTAGTACCAACTCCGTTTTTCCATAATGTGGCAACATTATTGATTCCGTTATATTCATATCCTGCCACATATACATCGCTTCCCGATACGAAAACGGAATTTGCTTCAGAATAGTTTGTGCCAACTGTAAGCGCAGTGCCAACTCCGTTTTTCCATAATGTGGCTACTTCTTGACCTCCGTCAGATTCATATCCTACCGCATATACATCGCTTCCCGATACGAAAACGGATCTTACATAACCATCATTGCTAAGTACTGTTTCTACGCCGTTTTTCCATATTTTGGCTACCATATTGCTTCCGATATATTCGTTTCCTGCCACATATACATCGGGCATTCGTACTGTTACGGTGCACGTAACGGTTTTACCGTTGACAGTGGTGGCGGTAATGGTAGCCGTGCCTGTGGCTATGGCAGTCACCAAGCCATCTAAAACACTGGCTATCGTCGGTACGCTGCTTGTCCACGTTACAGTTTTGTCGGTTGCATCGTCGGGCGCGACTGCTGCCGTTAATGTTTCGCTTTCGCCAGCAGCGAGCGCGAGCGTTGTCTTGTTCAGTGTTACGCCTGTTGGGTCAACTGTTGCTAATGTTACGGTCAGGGCGCAGGTAGCCGTTTTGCCGTTGGCGGTCGTTGCCGTAATAGTTGCTGTACCGGCAGCCACACCGGTTACCTTGCCGTTTTCAACGGTGGCTACGGCAGTTGCACTGCTTGTCCATGTTATTGTTTTGTCGGCGGCATTGTCGGGCGCGACTGCTGCCGTTAATGTTTCGCTTGTACCGACAATGAGCGAAAGTGTCGTTTTGTTCAGTGTTACGCCTGAAGCCTGTACAGGCGCGGGATCATCTTTGTTGCACGAGGTGCAGACCATTGTGGTAAATGCTGCCACCAGCAGCACGCTTGCCATTAATTTAATTTTTTTTGTCATAACCTTATTATTTAATTTGTTGAGTTGTAAACTATGTTCAGCGTAGCGTCCCTCTACGTCGGAGATAGAAGCAAGTCTCCCGACTTGCTGCAAAGCAAAGCTTTGCTTTTAACACGACGTAGCGAAAGACGCTACGCTGAACGTGAGACTTGTGTGCAAATCGGTAAAATATACTGTTTGATTTTTCCATGATTATTTTTTTTTGTTTTTTAGTTTTAGAATTTAGATTATCTGTACTGACCGTAATTGTAAAGTATTACAACGGGACTGCTTTCATTTTGCAGCCTGTCGAGGGCAATCACGGAATAAGCATAATAAGCATAATGGAGGTAGATTTTAAATTCTGTTTTTTGTGTTACTGCGACAGGATATTCAAATCGTTCCATATTTGAATACTTTTTACGCGGATCAGGCATCCAATAAACACAATAATAAACTGCTTTCTGCATTTCATCATCCGCAGTCGGAGCATCCCATTTCAGAAACGACCCATCGGCGGTTTCTTCAAATCGCAGATTTTGCACAGGGTCGGGAGCAATAGTGTCTATGTGTTTGTATTTTGGCATTAAAGCGATTTTTGTCTGATATGCGTTTTTCAAACTGTCGGTGAAGCCATCGGGATTGCGCACAAGCGAATATCCCGACCACCAAACGTTGCCGTGAATATTGCTGTTGTTGCGGACAAGTTCCATTTTACGCGGAAGCTGATTCAAAAACTCTCCTTCTTTCTCACGGCTTTTTACTTTTACTGTTTTTGAAATATCCTGCCCGATATAAAGATTTTCACCGTAATTGTTATTGCTCCACCATTTGATTAGTGTTTCGTAGTCGGCTAATGGATGTCCGATATCAAAGTACAGTTGCGGGACGTTATAGTCAATCCAGCGTTTTTCAACCCAAAGTTTTATATCGGCATACAAATCATCATAATTTTCGCAGCCTGCAGTTGTGTTTGAACCTGTAGAGTCACTCGAAATATTTCGCCAAACGCCGAACGGGCTTATTCCGAATTTCACCCATAGCTTAATATCCTTGATGGTCTTGCTCAATGCTTCAATAAGCAGATTTACATTATTGCGCCTCCAGTCATTGCGGGTTTCGTATGTAAATCCGTCTTGTGCTCCGTATTTTTCAAACGATTTGTCGTCAGGAAAATCAACAGTTTTTCCGTTTTCCGTAATCTTGTAAGGATAAAAATAATCATCGAAATGCACGGCATCTATATCGTAACGCTCAACAACATCTGCAATAACCTTTAACGTATGTTCGCGCGCTTCGGGTTCGCCGGGGTCAAAATAAATCTGTTTTCCGTACTTTACAAACAAATGAGGCTTTTTATAATATAAATGTTCGTTACACAAAATTTCCCTGTCGTTTGATGTTACCCTGTAAGGATTAAACCATGCATGCAGTTCCATTCCCCGCTTATGACATTCTTCTGTCATAAATTGCAAAGGATCCCAAACGGGAGATGGCGCTATGCCCTGTTCGCCTGTAATAAATCGACTCCAAGGCTCAATGCTGTTTGTGTAAAAAGCGTCAGCTTGCGGACGCACCTGAAAGATTACGGCATTTATTTTTGCCTTTTCAAATTCATCCAAAATGTCGATAAAATGCTGTTTCATTTGCTCGGCAGTCATTTCTTTGTATTGCTGATTGCCGACAGTATGTACCCATGCGCCGCGAAATTCGCGTTTAGGCTCGCTGACTTGCGAATATGAATCTGTTGCAATGGCGACAACTAAAAAAGTTGATAAAATCAGTTTTTTCATTGTAGAATATAATTTTTAACTTTCAAAGGTATTGAATTTTATATTATAAAAAAAATTTCAGGTAAATTAATTTCAGCCGGTAAATGCAACTGCAATCAGAAAAAAGATTCTGTATGAAAAATATCATTATGCGGAATCCGGAAAAAGCTTGTTTTCTACCCGTCAAAAGATTTTTTTCCTGCATTAAAAAAAATAAAAAAGCTACATCAAGCATTGAAACTGCAAAATTATATTTTTCCAAAAAAAAACATCTTTATTTTATTTTTTTTAATTATTTTTGCAATCATTTTTTCTAATTAATACACCTTATTAAAAATTAAAAAATAAAAAAAATTATGAAACAAATTATGTTTATAGTGTTAATGACTATTTCGACAGTAGCTTTTACACAGGAAGAAAAGTATAAAATGACAAGAGTTTCCACGCAAAACGGGAATGTGTGGGGAGCAATTCCAACTATTGATGAAGGAATTATTTTTGTTGAAAATACAGGCAGTTCAACCAATGCCGAAACATACAGTTCCCGTCTGGTTATAATGGATAAAAACACTCAGGAATCAACATTATCTATTTTTGAGCAATATCAAAGAATCGGTTCTCCCTACATTAGCGGCAACGGCAGTGAATTTTACTTTGTGGTTTCGGGCATTGCGCATTCAAGCAAGTCTCGCAACATATTTAAATCGGGAACAACTTATTATCCTTTACAATTAATGGTAACAACAAGTGCAGGCAAAGAATGGTCTCAGCCTGTTGCTTTTCAATACAACAGCAATACATATTCAACTGACGATCCATGTCTTTCGCCCGATGGAACGTATTTATATTTTACATCCGACAAACCCGGAGGATATGGCGGCACGGATATTTACCGCAGTAAACGCAACAGCGATGGAAGCTGGGGCGAACCCGAAAATTTGGGCGGACATATAAACTCTACAGGCAACGAGCGTTTTCCGCGCATTGACACTAAAGGAAATTTTTATTTTTCATCATCAAGCATTGACAGCAATTTGGACTTGTTTGTCTGTGCGCCGGATGGAAATAATTTTCAAGCGCCTGTCAAAATGGATGCGCCATTCAATTCGGAAAGCGACGATTTTGCTATTTCATTTATCGACGAAAATTCGGGATACATATCCTCAAATCGAGATGGCGCTGATAATATTTATCTGTTTGAATTGACAGTACAGAAAAAGATTGAACCGGTTAAGGCAGTAGAAATAATAAAAGATACAATTAAAGTAATTGAAACGGTTAAGGCGGATACAATCAAAACTCAAACGCCTGATGCAATACTTCTGGATTATTTGAAGAAAGAAAAACTTCAATATATTAATTTTGATTTTGACAAATGGCAAATTACCGATAAGCATATACCTGCGCTTAAAAATTTGATGGATTTTATGAAACAGCATCCTACCGTAATAATGGAAGTTTCGGGATATACCGACTGTAGAGGAAAAAGTGATTATAATTTAAGATTATCACATAAGCGTGCAACAGCGGTAAGAGACTATCTGGTAACTAACGGTATAGATTCAAATCACATAGTAGTAAAGGAATTCGGAGCAACAAACCCTTTGATTGACTGTGAAAAATCAACTACGGAAATTGCTCATGAAACCAATCGCCGCGTTGAATATAAAGTTTTGAAATACTAACAATTAACAAACAAAACAGTAAAAAGCCTTTATGCCCATAACAGCATATTTGGCTTTTTATTGTTTTAAATTTCCGGCAACATTAATTGTTCTTTTTACGTCATTCATTTTGTTTTTTATCATTTTTAAAATCGTTCCGACCACAATATTTCTTTGAAAATATAATATTTGATAGCTAATGATATTCAAAAATTTCATAGCTTAAAAAATATCGGCTGAATTTATTTTTCTACCTTTGCAGCCATGAAAAACGAACACGAAATAATAACTCTCGGCAATGGTATTCGCGTTGTTTTGCAACAAACGCAAAGCAGTGTAGTTTACTGCGGATTAATGATAGGAACAGGAACCGCTCACGAACTTGCTCACGAACACGGAATAGCGCATTTTATCGAACATGCGCTGTTCAAGGGAACAAAAAAACGCTCGGCACGCGATATTTGCTTTGGACTTGAACACGACGGCGGCGAACTTAACGCTTTTACAAGTCGCGAAAGCACTATTGTGTATTCTGTTGTGCAAAACTCCCAATTTGAAAAGGCGCTGGAAATTATTTGCGATCTGGTTTTTAATTCCACATTCCCGGAAGCCGAACTCAATAAGGAAAAAGGCGTAATAATAAGCGAAATAAATTCATCCGACTGTAATCTTTCGGAGGTTATTTACGACAAGTCAATGCAGTTTCTATTCAAGGGCAACGCTATCGGAAAGCCCATACTTGGAACAAAAAAATCGGTAAAATCGTTTACTTCAGCCGATGTACGCGCTTTTGTAAAACGTAATTATACAAATAAAAAAACAGTTCTTTCGGTTGTAGGCAATATTAATATTGACAGGTTAAATTTGCTGGCAAACAGGTACCTAATGAAGTATAACAGCGATTCGACTGCTGAACAGTGTGAAGAAATAAGCGAATACAAACCTTTCAAGAAAGAATTTTCATCGGATTCGGCGCAGGCATTTTGCATAATAAGCAACAGGGCATATAGCATAAACGACAGTCGCAGCACAGGATTGAGCTTACTTGCAAATATGCTTGGAGGTCCTATCTTTTCGTCGTTGCTGAACATTAGTTTGCGTGAGCAAAACGGATTGGTATATGATACTTCTGCAAGTTACGAGGCATTTATAAATTCGGGCGTATTTCAAATTTATTTTGAAACGGCAAGAAAAAATCTTAAAAAAAGTACAAAACTTGCTCTTATCGAACTTGAAAATTTACGCTCAAAAAAAATCAGAAAATCGGATTTGGATTATGCAAAGCACAGGTTTACAGGACAATTAATTATACAAAACGAAAATTATGAACAGCGAATGATAGATAATGCTAAAATGCTTTTAATGTTTGATAAAATAGAAACTGTTGACATGCAGAAATCAAAAATCAATGCGCAGACATCCGACGACCTGTATCGAATTGCCAACGATATTTTTATCGAAAACAACTTATCGTTTATAAGTTATTCATAAAATTTGAATAGGGGTATTCAGAAAATGATAGTCTATTATAAGATTAGTATAAATATGTTACTCATTTTCTGAATAGCCCTACAAAATTCAATACCCGGAGCACCACAACCTTGTGCGCACTAAGGCGCAGTTTAAACTACTTCAAAGCGTGGAAGCCCATAGGGCAGAGATGAGGGAGTATGTAGAAACCATCTACTCAAATTAAAACGATGAAACTTTAGTACATGACAAAAATTTGATGTACACTTAGAATTATTTGAATATCAACAAAATATATTTTCTTTTTATTTGGAAATGACCTTGAAAATTCGTATCTTTACGACTGGTTTCCAATTAGTTGTAATGAAGACGAACAATTTCAAGGTCGAGTACAAAAGTACCCAATTAATTTCAATTTTAAGCCAAAGCCTAGCGGGAAAAATGAATATAGCTCGCGTAAAGTTCTTTGGACTGTTTATTTGCGCGCTCTGTAAGGTACAAACAGTTAGTTTTTGTAAACTCGCGACGGCGTTTGAAACGCCTGCAAAACCGGGTTCCGCGCTACGCCGTATTCA
>JAIRZQ010000079.1 GCA_031267135.1 Prevotellaceae bacterium | reverse complement strand
ACCGACACTTTTTGATTAGAGGGGGCTTGTACATTAAAAAAACACTACTCAACCGCAATTTTACAGCCATTGAGCATTGCTTTTTTGCCTATCCCGTTTTTTACCGGACAGTAATAATTCAATTTCTCTTTTTTTTCCATCGTTTGTAAAATTTTCCAGTTCCGTAAAATCATAATCATTGCACAGGTAAAATACTATCACTCCCCCATGCTTCTTTTGATACTCGCCGGCGAGTTTCCTTACCATGTCCTTTTTGGCGTTTTTCTCTTTGTTTTTTCCCTTGCACCCGCAACCCATAAGTAATTAATAATTAACAATTAAAAATTAAAAATCTGCAATTAGCAATTAAAAATCACGATAATTATTCATTATTAATTGTTAATTATTAATTGTTAATTGCTTTTTAAGTTCCGATATAAACTCATCGCAAAAGAACTCTTTTATCACCCACACAACGCCCTGCGGAGTCAGTCCGAACAGGTCGCCGTACTTGTTTTCAAGTTCCATTTGAATGCCAAACTCCGTACCTAAGCGCAAATCCGTTCCTGTCGGGAAAAGCCGTATATCATCCCACACTACCTCGCCTGTCGAAAATATCAGGTTAGGTACTGTTTCGGGACGCCTTTCGGCAAAGATTTCCGACTGCCTCTGGTCTTTGTTTTTGACCCACCATCGCGCCCACCTGTCGTTGCCTTTGAAAAAGGGGTCTTCGGGTATGGCAGGCGACATTTGCCTGCCCGCAAGGTTCAATCCCGCTGCAAACTGTTCCTTTTGCACACGGATAATATCCGCCTCGTGGCGCTTTATAACATCATAAGCTATCTGCCACACGTCTATAGACTTTAACCTTGTTATAAGTTCGGATAGCGTCATTGGTACAAATCAATCAATTTTGTTCGTTTACCCGGAATAAGTCAGCATAAACCAATCATTAATATTAAAAAAGGGGCTTGTTACAGCCCCCTCTCAAACTACTCTGCGGACTGCCTTTTAGTCCTTTTCGGCTGCTCCGCTCCTTTATCGGTCAACAGATGATAAGCAAATACCGAGCCGATTTCACAGGCGTTCATTTATTGCATTATGATTATGTTAACTCCGACAAAAAGGACAGTAAAAGTGATAACGATGTATTCTGGATACTTGCTTTTAAAAAGCCGATAGTCGAAACACAAAGCATATTCACAGGTATAACCGGTACAGTTGCGAATGTTTATGTAAGTGCAGGCGAAGAAATAATAGATACATCCAAAGTAATGTTTAGGCTGTATGATGGTTTTAATTATATTAACATAACCAATATAGGACTTGGAAACATAAAAATTATGACAGTTAACGTGTCAGCAGGACAAAATGTTAATCCTGATAATGTGGCAACATACGCACCGATAGGACAGTATAGATACGAAGCTATATCAGGAAAAGATGAATTAGGTTTTACTATTAACGGATTAGAAGGTGGTGGCTATTTCAACATACTTTTATCACCAAAACACATGCTTAAAAACCATGCTGCATTTTTTGCTTCGATATTGGATAAGCACGCAAAGATATTGCGTTATACGTCCAGCACCGAAACCATAAGTGATTTAAGTATAACATTTGCAGATGCAACAAAGAACGTAATCGAAAAAGCCGATTTGTCGATTGCCAATGCAGAACCATTTTTTAAGCCTGTTTTATTCAAGTTTGATTGTATTGTAAGAAAAAGTTTGCCGCAAATATTAGGCGACAGTCCGAGCGGTTATTTTACTTTCAGGTATAACAATCTGGAATTAAAAGGATTTCCGATTGATGTACAGGGGTCTTACGTTGACAGCGAGCAAACAGTTAAATGTATTGCACACCCGGACACACCCAATAACATTCAGGAAATTCTACATAAGAGGTTGCCGAATAAGCTGTATAAGTAAATAAAAAGGGCTGTTTTTTGCAGCCTTTTTTGTTTGCTATTAATTTATTTTTCTATATTTGCAAAAAAATATTAACAATAAAAAATACAAATTATGAAAAAACTATTTTACTTAATATCCTTTGCCCTGCTTGTGGCGTGTTGCAGCAAAGACGATGCTACTCCAAGTTATATTGATAATAAACTTATTGGCAAATGGGAATTAGAATATTATTATAGAGATGACGATAATAATCCGATAAATATTGATAATGCAGAAAATTACACAAAACTATTGTCTGCACCTCATTATGTAATTTTTAATGCTGATACTGCTTGCGGGTTTAGACAAGATTATATCATTGGTTATTACATAAATTCCTATACAATAGAGGCAAATAAAATTAAATTAAACAAACTTTGTGAGTATCTAAACCTCGCTGGAATTGTGGATTATTTTATGGAAACAAATTTACATTATAAAATTAGAAATAATCAGTTAATTATTGGTTCTAATTCTTGGAATTATAGTACCCAAGACGACTGTGTTATATATGGTTTTTACAAGCGCAAATCTTAAATTAGATTGTTAAAAGATTGCCGAATAAGTTGTATAAGTGATTTTTTTGTTATTTTTGTCTTGTGTTAGTAATGGTGGTATTTAATGCCACAAAAAGGGCTGTTCATTTGGCAACCCTTTAAATTTTAATATTTGTTATTTTTGCTACGTGATGTTAACAAGTTTTATGTAATCCAAAACGGCTCTGTTGGCTTTATCTATAACCTGCCAATCTTTTTTAATATACATTTCGGTTACTTTCATTTCCTGTATAACGTGATTAAGCGCAGTATGTATTGTGTATTTATCTATTCCGACACTGTTACTCGCTATTGTTGCCCATGTATGACGGGCAGCGTAAAATTCCAAGTCATCAGCACCGACAATATTTCCTATAAGTTTCAATCCCCTGTTGATGGCAAATTGAAATGTATTGCAAGTTGAGTACATTTGATAGAACTTGAATACACGTGCGCCTGTTGTGTCTCTGTATTTTTGTACAAGAGGCATAATTTCAGGTTCTATTTTTATGCTTATTAATGCATTATCGGGGCGGCGGTTTCGAGTTTTTTTCCTGTGCAAATGCACTTATGTTTTAAATGTTGTCATTTGGGTAGAATTATGGTGGATTTTTTTTGTGAAAAAGTAAGTAAATTTTGCTCAAAATGCAAAATTTATTTTACTCACTTTTGTTTTTTCGCTTCTCTGAAACCCGCATAAAACCTTTGAAAGTACCGTAAAATAAGGCTGTTTGAATTTTTGTACCCTCAGGCGGAATCGAACCGCCATTTAAAGTTTAGGAAACTTCCGTTCTATCCGTTGAACTACAAGGGCATTAATTAATAGTGAATAACTTTTACTTATATTTATTCGAAATCAATGTACATATATTTGAAATTTAAGATCATCTCGTTAAATTGTGTAATTATGTCTTGTCCTAAATTACCGTCAAAATTTTCAACAAAATCATAAGCCTGTACTACTACCGATATTTTCGGCAATACGCTGCTTTTAGTTCCTATCGTGTAAGGAAAATTTTTCAACTCATATTCTTCAGCTTCAACAATTCCGCCACCTCCGCCACGACTGCGTGTTTGTAACACGCCATTTTGTTCGACTTCATCTTTATGATTTTCGTAATATTTTTTTGACAGTTCCGATGTGTTTGCACCCGTATCGAATAAACATGTTAAAGTATCATTATCAGATAATAATTGTACAACAGGGCTTAATCCTGCCAAAAACATATTATTCAAATTTCTGTTTTCCGAAATTTCGGTAACAATTATTCTGCCATCATTCCGGATTCGTATTTCTTCCATTTGATAAAGCACCAGAAAACCAACAACTCCATGAACTTCATAATTAATTTGCGGAAAATTCATCTGTTCTGCGGGAACAACCAGAAACACTACATTTTCAAACAAAATATCTCCTACGTAAAAACTGTCGGCAGCTGCTAATCGGCTTTTTATCTTGACATCTGTTGTCGTACTTACGCTAATGTCGGATTCATATATTGTCAATCCCATTTTTTCAGCATAACTGTCGGTAATGGTTGAAATATTTGCACCGGAATCAAAAATAAATTCATCTGCAAGTCCTCCGCATTTTACAGGCGTCATTAAATGGTTGAACCGGTTGCGATAAGTTTTAATTTCAACATCAGCATGTTTATGCATTTGCTGAGGTTTCACTGCGGCCAGAGTCCCGAACAGGGATTTCATATTTTCATAATCGACAATCTCTTCATCATTCAATACGGTTCCATACTGTTCAAGCAAAAGACTGTATGCATCGGCTGCCTCTTTATAATGATAGTCACGAATGTAATTATCGACTTTTACCTGCAATATTTCGGCAATAACCGTATCGTTTAACTGCTTTTTGTATTTTTTCAATAAAATATCGGCGCAGTCATTGGATTTTTCCGTATTATTAAATGCCTGTCCGCAATACATTTCGTAATAAAGAAATCTGCTCTCCGACAAATTGTTTTTATTATTATTCAATTCGGTTTGAAGTTTGAAAAGATTTTTGTTTGCCAGCAGTTCTGCCAGCATATTATTTACATCAGGATTGTCTTGCCTGTCGCACGAGCATGCAACGAAAAAAATTGTGCTTAAAAAGAATAATGCTTTAACAGTTTTCATTTATGAATATTTTAATTTAAATGGAAAAACCCGATTAATTCAATTCTTCTAATTGTTGTTCATTTACCGTTTTACCGTTGTATGCCCATTTAAGGTAAATTGCCCCCCACGAAAATCCTGCGCCAAATGTGGTAAGTATGATATTATCATCTTTTTTCAATTTTGATTCAAAATCCCACAGGCACAACGGAAGCGTTGCCGCTGTTGTGTTTCCGTATTTTTGGATATTTACCATAACTTTTTCGTCGGGCAGTTTCATGCGTTCGCCGACTGCTTTTATTATTCTCAGGTTTGCCTGATGCGGAACAAGCCAGTCGATTGTTTCGGAAGTCAATCCGTGTCGCTTCATTAATTCCAAAGAAGTTTCGGGCATTTTTGAAACGGCAGCCTTGTACACTGCCTGTCCTTCTTGATATATAAAATGCTGACGGTTTACGACAGTTTCCATTGTTGCAGGATAGCTTGAGCCTCCTGCTTTTTGGTACAAATGCTTACGTCCCGATCCATCGATATGGAGAATTTCGTCAATCACGCCATAGCCTTCGGTATTGGCTTCGATAAGTACTGCGCCTGCTCCATCTCCGAAAATCGGACAGGTGGATCTGTCTGTATAATCAACGAATGTTGAAATTTTATCAGCTCCTATAAGAATTGCCTTTTTATATCGTCCTGTTTCAATAAATTTTGCAACGGTTGCAAGCGCAAATAAAAAACTTGAACATCCCGCATTAATATCAAATCCGAAAGCATTTTTTATTCCTGCCAAATCGCTGACAATGTTTGCTGTTGCCGGAAAAGGCATATCGGGCGTAACTCCGCACCAAACTATCAAATCTATATCATCTACGTTTGTATTTGTTTTCTTTATCAATTTGCGAACAGCTTTTTCCGCCATGTATGAAGTTCCCTGTCCGCGTTCCCGCAAAATATGGCGTTCCTTAATTCCGATACGGGTCATAATCCATTCGTCGGAAGTATCAACCATCTTGCTTAATTCTTCATTGGTAAGAATGTATTCGGGAACATAGCCTGCAATACCTGTGATTGCTGCGGTTATTCTACTCATTGTTCTTAATGTTTAATGATTTCTTAATTTTGTCTGTTAAATCAACCCGTACAGCAGATTCCGCTTGCAGAATCATGTTTTTTATAGCCAAAGGCGTTGATGCTCCGTGTCCGATAATAATTGGAGCATTGGCGCCAAGCACCGGCGTACCTCCATAAAGTTCGTAATTAAACCTGTCGAAAAAATCGTTTTTGATATTAAGTTTTTTTGTTATTCTGTAATTTGATTCCGCCTGTTTGAGAATTATGTTGCCTGTAAATCCGTCGCAAATAATAACATCGGCTTTTTCGCCTGTAAAAAGCTCATGTCCTTCTACATTTCCTGTAAAATTAAATCGTCCGTCGGATTTCATTAGTTCGTATGCGGCTCTGGTCAGTAAGCTTCCTTTTTCTTCTTCTTCGCCTACGTTTACAAGACCTATGCGAGGATTTTCGTAGCCGAGAATTTCTTTTGCGTAAATAGAGCCAAGCAGGGCATATTGTAAAAGATTATCGGGTTTACAGTCAACATTTAAGCCCACATCTGCAATGACGGCTGTTTTTCCGTTCAACAGCGGAGCATTGCTTGATATGCACGGACGCAATATTCCTTCAATAAATTTAACGGTATATACCGCGCCAACCATCATTGCACCCGTACTTCCTGCGCTTGCTATGCTGTCGATTTTTTTACCGGCAAGATATTCAAAACCTACTGTTATGCTCGAATCGCTTTTCTGGCTGAATGCTTTTGCCGGATGATCATCCATGCCTATAATTTCGGTTGTATTTACTATTTCGAAATTATCGGCTGCAAAATTATTTTCATTACATATCCTAATTATGTTTTGTTCATCGCCAAAAAGTACAAGTCGGGTATTTTTATGTAAACAATGATACGCATCAATAGCTCCTTTTACAACGTTCAAGGGAGCAAAATCGCCGCCCATTGCATCTATACCTATTTTCATACGCACTAATATTTGTTAGACTTAAAAAATTAATTTATTGCGAGTAAAAAATAGTTTTCAATATTTCACTCTCAATTTTCAATTTCAAAATCTCATATTATGCCGATACCTGCTTGTCGATAATTAAACGACCTCTATAAAATCCACATTCTGGGCATACGCGATGATAGAGAACCGCAGTGCCGCAATTCGAACAGTTTGCCAGTGTCGGCGCTACTACCTTGTAGTGTGTTCTTCGCTTGTCTCTTCTTTGTTTTGATATTCGATGTTTCGGATGTGCCATATCAATATAATTTTAATTGTTAATACTTTATTTTCTTACTGTAATTTTAATTTACTTTCATTTTTTTTAATATTTTTATCATTTCTTCGTTACACTGACTTTCGTCAGAATGTAATCGCTGAATTGGTAAACTTACACATATGCTTTCATAAATATAACGGGCAAGATTTATCGTATCATCGGCGCGATTCAAATACATTATTTCATCGTTGCCGTCGGTATTGTCGTCGGATTCTCCATGTTTTATCAACAACGTTCCTTCGTATTTTATACTGATGGCAACATTGTCCAAACATCTGTCGCAAACAGTAGTAACTTCGCCTTCTATGGTAACTTTTGCAATCATCGATGCGCTTAAGCGATTCAATTCAACATTTGCCGAAAGCTTACCCTGCTTTATTTCCGAGTAGTCAAACTGCTCAAAGAACTTATCGTCAATTCCGAAGATAAAATCATGCTTCCCGATAGATAAACCACTGAAAATCACATCATATTTACTCAAGTAATTCATCCTTTATATTCTAAAATGGATACAAAGGTAATAAAAAAAAACATATTATAACATAAATGAAAGAAAAATTATCTGTGAATACGTTTAATAAATCAGGCGTATTACACTAATAAACAATAATTTAACTGTTTGAAAAATACATTTGGATGTACAATTAACAGCTGTTTTTCATTTTTTATTCAAATAATAAACCGTCTTTTATACTGTGATTGCTCTGTTGCAGTTCAAAAAAGAAATGCTTTTCGTCAAAAGCAGGTTTCAGCTGATTGAACCATGTTGCTCTGGGATTATATTCGGCAAAAAAAGGAATATCAACCCATCGGGGATTACGTCCCTGCAGAAAGCGCAAAACAAAAACCTTTTCGCCTTTTATTTCCTGAATGCCCAAAATCTGTATTTTCCCGGACAGATCGCTCATACTTGGACCTCGTACCGTACGGCAAATTCCGCTCACGCTACGATACGCTTTTCTGTATATTTCCCAGCATTTTTCCAAAGGCAGTTCAAAATAATGTTTTGCTCCGGTATCACGCGGAACAAACATGTAATAAGGAATGCAGCCCAAATCTACCTGTTTGCGCCAAAGTTGCGACCACAACTCGGGTTTGTCGTTAATATGATTCAATACGGGAGATTGCGTCCTTATTTGAGCGCCCGTATTTCTTATACGTACAATAGCCTGCCGGACAGCCTTTGTTGATAATTCTACGGGATGATTGAAATGCGCCTGAACAGAAAGATTTTTTCCTGCCGTACTTATTTGTTCAAACAGTCTTATAATGTCGTCGCTGTCGTTGTCGGTAAGATATCGGTAAGGATAATAGCTTAGCGATTTTGTTCCTATCCGTATGGTGTGAATATGGTTAAATTCCTTTTGCAGCAAAGGACGGATATATGTTGACAGTATTTCTGCCGACATTACCATCGGGTCGCCGCCTGTGAACAGTATATCGGTTACTTCTTTGTGCGTTTTAAGATATTTCAGCAGGAGGTCGATTTCTTTCATGGCGAATTTCAATTCGTTCATTCCCGAAAATTGAGGCCAGCGAAAGCAAAACGTGCAATAAGCATGACATGTTTGCCCCTGACTTGGAAAAAACAGTACTGTTTCGGGGTATTTGTGCTGAATTCCTTTCAGTTTTATCTTGCCGAGATATGGAACATTATGTTCCTGTCCTGCAGGATTGGGATTAAGCATCAGGCGTATTCGTTTGACAATCTCGTCGATTAAATGCTTGTCGGCATTTTCGTCCAATTTTTTTTTGATAATGTCATAATGTCGTTTTCTTAACATTTCACGTCGAGGAAAATTGAGAGTAAATATCGGATCGGTATTCACGTTTTCCCAATTAATAAGTTCGTTTACAACATAACTGTTTGTCTTAAACGGCAAAACCCGTCCTACAATTTCTATATCACTAATCAATTCGTCAGACAAAAGCGATATTTGAGAAATTTTTCTAAAATTATGAAGCGAATATGATTTTATAGTTTTTTCCATAATGATTTTGATATTAATGGCTAATAATTTGCCGTAAAGATATAAAAAAATATCAAAACAAAAAATCATGCAAAATTTTGTAAGTGTAAGTTCAAATAGTTGATGCAACATTTCATCAATAAACAATTGAAAATAAAAGGTGAAATGACAATGATGATATGTTGTTAAAACGAAAATAGCATCAGTCGCATCAACTAATTGAACTTACCTTTACATTTTTTTGAAAAATATTATTCAACAGGAATATTTTTGTTTACGTTTTTACTGCCGATTAATGCGTAGAATAATAAATATGCAAGTCCTGCAAGAGGCAACAAATAAGAAATCATGTAATTTTTCCCCGTAATGTCAACTATTCCATTCTGTAGCAGTGGCAATATTCCTCCTCCGACAACCATCATCATAAATATGCCGGACGCCTGCTTCACAGATGCTCCCAAGCCTTCAACCGCAAGATTGAAAATTCCTCCCCACATTACAGAAGTACATAATCCGGCCAAAACAAACAATAATGCGCTGATTGGAACTATTTGCAAAGAAAAATGAAAATCAGAGAAAACCGGCATTGAAACCATTATGCTCGATGGCAACAGCATTGCCGCTCCTACCAAAATAATAGCAATTGACGACACAGTAGTCAACAGATTTTTACTGCTTACTTTTGCAGCAATTCCGGCGCCAGCCAAACGTCCTATGAGCATCAAAAACCAATAAGTTGCAGCTACCGTACCTGCTTCTGACGGATCTAATGCGCCTTCTTTAAGATTTTCCAAAAAGAATTTCATTGTTCCCGGAATACCAACTTCAATACCTACATAGATAAAAATACCTATTGATCCCAAAACGAAATGGCGATATTTCCATGGTGATTTTGCAACTGCGGTTTTATTTTCCACTTCAGGCTCGGGAATAGCAACCAAAGCCAATACAATGCCGACAACAGCAAAAATTGCCATTGCAATATAAAGCACCATGTTAATATCAGAAAAAACCGTAACCGGCGCGCATGCATCCAATCCTTTTTCAATACATTCGGCATACATTTTTTCCGTTACAACTTTTCCGATTAAGGCGCCTACAAATACAGGAGCAATAGTACCCAAAAGCGAATTGAGCGAACCGCCTATCTGCAGCAGCATTCCTCCTTTTTTTCCGCCGCCGCCGATTTCGTTAAGCATGGGATTTACAACCGTATTAAGCATACACATTGAAAAACCTGCAACAAAAGCGCCTAAAAGATATGTAGCCAAACCGGTATCGCCTGTGAATTTTCCTGAAATAAACTGAATGCTTAAACCGCAGAAACCAACAACAATAGCCGTTAGAGCTGTTTTCTTGTAGCCAATCTTTTGCAATAGCAGTCCGGCAGGGATTCCCATTACCAGATAAGCTAAAAAATTCATTAAGTTGCCCAGCATTCCTATTGCATTTGAGCCTTCGTATTTGCTCATCCAGATAGTACCGGCAGGAGCTGCAATGTTTGTAACAAAACCAATCATCCCAAAAAGGGCAATCATCATAATGATGGCAACAATGTTACCATTTTGTTTTTTTTGTGTCATAAATTTTTATTTTTTTATATTATACATGTTATGTCGCTGTTAGCGTTGTTTTTATATTTATAATAATTTTAAAAATATTAATTATCCGTGCAAATATATAAAATTTATAATTATATGCTTTACCAAGTTTGTATAAAAAAATAAAAATATTTTTACTATACATTGCCAATTGCAAATTAAAAAGTAATTTTGCAGCAAAATTCAATAAAAACATCAAATATAAAATATGTTAAAAGTCATAAAACTCAAAAAGGGTTTGGATATAAAGTTAAAAGGCGAGCCTGAAAAAATATTCGGAGCTGCGGATAAGCCTGTAAAATATGCTCTTAAGCCTGCGGACTTTATTGGTGTTACGCCAAAATTGGCTGTTCAGGAAGGCGATAAGGTAAAAAGCGGTTCTCCGTTGTTTTTTGATAAAAACAAACCCGAAATCAAATTTGTTTCGCCTGTCAGCGGTACGGTTTCGGCTATCAATCGCGGCGAAAAACGCAAATTGCTTAGCATTGTTGTTACCGCAAACGCTTCAGACGATTATATTAAACATGATGTTGGCGATTTTGAAAAAATGACTCGCGAACAAATAATTAATATAATTCTTGAAAGCGGTGCATTTCCATTTTTTATTCAGCGCCCGTACGGAATAATTGCAAATCCTGCGGATACTCCCAAAGCTATTTTTGTTTCGTGCTTCGATTCGTCTCCGCTTGCCGTTGATTATGATTTTGCCATGCAGTATGATGCTGAATATTTGAAAAAAGGCATCAGCGTTTTGACTAAACTGACAAATGGAAACGTGAATCTCGGCATATCAAAAAAAATGTTGAACAGCACAATATTCAACACCGAATTTTTAGATGCAAAAAATGTTGTGATTACCGCATTTGCAGGTAAACATCCATCAGGAAACGCAGGGGTGCAGATCAGTCGTGTGAATCCGATAAACAAAGGCGATACAGTGTGGACTGTCAAGCTGCAGCATGTTGTAATGTTAGGGAAATTATTTGAAAAAGGCATTTACGATGCAAGCAAGGTTGTCGTATTGGCAGGCTCGCGAGTCGAACGTCCCTGTTATTTCAGAGTTATTGCAGGAGCGCCGATATCAATATTTGCAAATCAAATAAAAAGAGAGAGCGAAAAAGAAAATCGCATAATAAGCGGCAGCGTGCTTTCGGGCGTCCAAATTACAGAAGATGATTATCTCGGATTTTACGATGACCAGATATGCATCATTCCCGAAGGTAATTATAATGAATTTTTTGGCTGGGCAAATCCTTTGCGCATAAATAAATTCAGCATGTCGCGTTCATATTTTTCATGGATTATGCCTGATAAAAAATATGATTTGGATACCAATTACAACGGAAGCGAACGCGCCTTTATTATGAACGGACAATACGAGAAAGTATTGCCAATGGATATTTACCCGGTGTATCTGTTAAAGGCAATTCTTGCCGGCGACATCGACAAAATGGAACAGCTCGGTATTTGTGAAGTAATAGAAGAAGACCTTGCTCTGTGCGAATTTGTCTGTACTTCAAAAATAAATGTACAGGAAATTCTTCGCAATGGAATAAATATAATGATTAAGGAAATGAACGGTTGAGGAGGATAGATTTATGATATTAAAAAACATATTTGACAAACTGAAACCGACCTTCTCAAAAGGCGGAAAATTAGGAATGTTCAGTTCGACATTCGAAGCGTTTGAATCATTTGTTTTTGTACCCGATACGGTTGCAAAGCGCAAAGGTTCGCATGTTCACGACTGCATCGATTCCAAGCGTACAATGAGTGTGGTAATAATAGCGCTGATGCCTGCAATGCTTTTTGGGATGTGGAATGCAGGATACCAGCACTTTTTATCCACAGGCGAGGCAGCGAGTTTTATTGATACGTTTTTTTACGGATTTTTGAAAGTATTGCCGTTGATAATAGTATCTTACGTTGTAGGCTTGGCTATTGAATTTGCATCTGCGCAAATTCGAGGACACGAAGTAAACGAAGGATATTTGGTTACGGGCATGTTGATTCCTTTGATTATGCCCGTAGATGTTCCCTTATGGATATTGACTCTGGCTGTGATATTTGCAGTAGTAATAGGGAAAGAAATTTTCGGAGGCACAGGAATGAATATCTGGAATCCTGCTCTTTTGGCTCGCGCATTTGTATTTTTTGCCTACCCATCTAAAATATCAGGAGATAAAATATGGATTGCAGGACTTGAAAATGCGCAGAATATTGCCGATGGATTTTCCGGAGCGACACCGTTGTCGTATGCCACAGCAAATGAAATCGATAAACTTCCCGATACAATGAACATGTTTTTGGGAATTATT
Source organism: Prevotellaceae bacterium (assembly GCA_031267135.1). Classification (GTDB taxonomy): domain Bacteria; phylum Bacteroidota; class Bacteroidia; order Bacteroidales; family UBA932; genus JAIRKV01. The sequence continues at coordinate 4,534 of JAIRZQ010000079.1, read as the reverse complement.
CCCGGAAGTATAGGCGAAACATCAACCGTTGCAATTTTGCTTGGCGCTGTTATTTTGATATTTACAGGTATTGCAAGCTGGAAAATAATGGTATCGACAGCAGTCGGCGCTTTGTTTGTTGGATTTTTATCGAATACGTTCGGAGGAACGCCGTATCTGGAAATGCCAGCATGGCAACACCTCTTGATGGGCGGGTTTGCTTTCGGAGCAGTGTTTATGGCTACCGACCCTGTAACATCTTCGCAAACCGAAACAGGTAAATGGATTTACGGATTTTTAATAGGCGTTGTCGCTATTGTTATCAGATTATTTAATCCGGGTTTTCCCGAAGGAATGATGATGGCTATTCTCTTGATGAATACCTTTGCACCGCTTATCGACCATTGTGTAGTACAGTCAAACGTCAAGAAACGATTGAAAAGAAAACCGGTAATATGAAAATTTTTTTAACGATTAAAAAATAATAAAATGGAAAATTCGGATAAAAAGAAAATTAATATAAACGGTAATACATATACGGTAATATATTCTGTAGTTATCGTAGTTGTAGTTGCCGTACTGCTTACAATTGCCTCAACCGCTCTGAAGCCCGCTCAACAGAGAAACAGAGAAATTGAGAAAAAAGAGAATATACTTAAAGCGGTAGGCAAAGCTGCCGATGCCGGTAACGTAAATGATAAGGCAAGTTATATCGAACAGGAATATGAAAAATATATTGGCAACAACAGTTATGTTATAGACCTGTCGGGAAATAAAAAGGACGGCGATGCATTCAAAACCGAACTCAAAGCCGAACTTGTAAAACCCGAAGCCGAAAGATTTTTACCTGTTTTTGTTTGCAAGGATGGAGAGCAGTTGCGTTATGTTCTTCAATTACACGGAAAAGGGCTTTGGGGACCTATCTGGGGTTACATTGCTTTTGAAAGCGATTTGCATACGGTAGCAGGCGTTGTATTCGACCATGAAGGCGAAACTCCCGGTCTGGGTGCTGAAATATCAACGGAGCCGTTTCAACGGCAATTTGAAAAAAAGCAAATTGATAACGAAAGCAACCTTCCTATAATAATACAAAAACCCGGCGGCGCATTAAATAATCATACCGTAGATGGAATTTCGGGCGGAACAATCACAAGTCGGGGAGTACAGCAAATGCTTGCCGATAACCTGAAACTATACAAAGGTTTTATTGATAAAATAAAATCCGAAAATGAAAATAATTCTATTGAAACGAACAATAAAAATCAGGAACAATGAGCTCAAACAATGGATTAAAAGTATTTACAACACCTTTCAACAGCGGCAATCCGGTAACCGTACTGGTTTTGGGCGTATGCTCGGCATTGGCTGTTACCGTTAAACTGCAGCCGGCAATCGTTATGGCAATATCGGTAACTGTTGTAACGGGATTTTCAAATCTGATAATTTCCTTTATGAGAAATACAATTCCCAACAGTATTCGTATAATAGTGCAATTGCTTGTGATTGCTGCTCTGGTAATTTTGGTTAACGAAGTTCTGAAAGCATACGTTTATGATGTCAGCAAACAGCTTTCGGTGTATGTTGGTCTTATCATTACCAACTGTATATTAATGGGACGCCTCGAAGCATTTGCTCTTGGCAATAAACCCGTACCATCATTTGTCGATGGTATTGCAAACGGCATGGGATATGGAATGATTTTAATAATTGTAGCATTTATCCGCGAACTTTTAGGCTCGGGAACTCTGTTCGGGATGCAGATAATACCTGAAAGCTGGTATGCTGCAAACGGCGGATTTTATTTAAACAACGGTTTGATAATTCTGCCGCCAATGGCGCTTATTATTTTAGGCTGCATAATTTGGGTGCATCGAAGTATTAATAAGGATTTACAGGATAAATAAATATCAGGCTTATGGAAAATTTTATAAATATATTTGTACAGTCAATTTTTATTGATAACATGATTTTTGCATACTTTCTTGGTATGTGCTCCTATCTTGCCGTATCAAAAAGCGTAAAAACAGCCAACGGACTTGGAATAGCAGTTACTTTTGTATTGTTTATCACAGTGCCTGTAAACTATCTTTTAAACCAATTCGTACTCAGTGAAGGTGCTTTGGCATGGGTAAGCCGGTCGCTTGGCGGCATCGATTTGAGCTTTTTGAGTTTCATAGTCTTTATAGCCGTTATTGCGTGGATAGTTCAGGTAGTTGAAATGGTAATCGAAAAATTTGCTCCGGCATTATACAACCAGCTGGGAATTTTTCTTCCGCTGATAGCCGTAAACTGTGCAATAATGGGAGCATCACTGTTTATGCAGCAGCGCGTGGGCGATGTTTATCACAATTTCAGCGATATTCTGGCATTTGCTTTGGGTTCGGGTATAGGCTGGTGGCTTGCCATTGTAGGTATTGCCGCAATTCGCGAAAAGATGAAATATTCTAATGTCCCGAAACCGTTGCAGGGATTGGGGATTTCATTTATGATAACAGGATTAATGGCAATTGCCTTTATGAGTTTTATGGGCATAAAATTAATAAATTAAAAAAAACGGATTATGGATGTAAAATTAATTATAACGGCAATTACTGTTGTTCTTGCAATAATACTTGTTCTGATAGCCCTTCTGCTGTATGTCAAGAAAAAAATTTCGCCATCGGCGCTGCTTAATATAAACATTAACGATGGCAAAAAGGAATTATCCGTAAGTCCCGGCTCTACGCTTTTGTCAACGCTTTCAAATGAAAAAATATTTCTGCCTTCGGCTTGTGGCGGCGGTGGCAGTTGCGGAATGTGCAAATGTCAGGTTTTGGAAGGCGGAGGCTCAATATTGCCTACCGAAACAGGATTTTTTACTCGAAAGCAGCAAATGACCAATTGGCGTTTGGGATGTCAGGTAAAGGTTCGCGATAATCTTAAAATACAGATTCCCGAATTTGTGCTGGGAATAAAAAAATGGGAATGCGAAGTAGTTTCAAACCGAAATGTGGCAACATATATCAAAGAGTTTGTAGTGCGGCTTCCGGAAGGCGAACATTTGAATTTCGTTTCGGGCGGATATATTCAAATCGATGTCCCGAAGTACGACATTAAATACTCCGATTACGATATTGACGAACGCTTTCGCAGCGACTGGGATAAATTCAAAATGTGGGATTTGACTTGCAAAAATACCGAGCCTGTAGTGCGGGCGTATTCAATGGCAAATTATCCTGCCGAAGGCGACATAGTGATGCTTAACATACGCATAGCAACGCCTCCGTTCGACAGAACTGCTGATGGATTTATGAAAGTTTCGCCCGGAATATGCTCATCGTATATTTTTTCGCTCAAGCCCGGTGATAAGGTTATTGTTTCTGGACCTTTCGGCGAATTTCATCCGCTGATAAATTCAAAACGCGAAATGCTTTACATTGGCGGAGGAGCCGGAATGGCGCCGCTGCGCTCGCATATTTTGCACCTGTTGAAAACGTTAAAAACAACAGACCGCAGAATAAGCTACTGGTATGGCGCGCGTTCCAGAAATGAAATTTTTTATGAAGATGATTTTCTCGAACTGGAACGTGAATTTCCTAATTTTTCATTCAATATAGCGTTAAGCGCACCGCTTCCGGAAGATAACTGGAACGGATACACGGGATTTATTCATGATGTAATTTACAATAATTATCTGAAAAATCATCCCGAGCCTGAAGATATTGAATATTACATGTGCGGACCCGGTCCTATGGCTTCGGCAGTCATTAAGATGCTCGACGACCTTGGCGTTCCGCGCGAAATGCTGATGTTCGACGATTTTGGCTCTTAAAATATGATTTGAGCGTATCAGCGATACGCCGCAAGTTGAATGCTTATCGTCATGAATTTTATCAAAAATTTGAAAATAAGCGTATGATTATTCTAACGGACACGACTTGCCGTAGCATAAGTTTTGGTGTGATTGTGTTCAAGGATAGTCGTAGTAAATGTATACTGTGGCGTAAATATGTTGAGCGAAAAGAAATGGTTTCGGATTACCCGGAAAGCGTTAAATATCCGTAAAACAATAGCTTTATCGTTGAAGGGATTTGTTTACGACCGGCTTTACGGACTGATAAATATAGTATTCAATTGTACGTTTTCGCCGGTATAAAATCGTTGAACGCTATCTGACCAAACGTCCCTAACTTGCCTTTTCAAGAGAGCTGCCGGATATTATTTTTTGAATAGAAGCGCTTAGTACATGACAAAAATTTGATATACGCTTATAATTATTTGAATATCAACAAAATATACTTTCTTTTTATTTGGAAATGACCTTGAAAATTCGTATCTTTACGACTGGTTTCCAATTAGTTGTAATGAAGACGAACAATTTCAAGGTCGAGTACAAAAGTACCCGATTAATTTCAATTTTAAGCCAAAGCCTGGCGGGAAAAATGAATATAGCTCGAGTAAAGTTCTTTGGACTGTTTATTTGCGCGCTCTGTAAGGTACAAACAGTTAGTTTTTGTAAACTCGCGACGGCGTTTGAAACGCCTGCAAAACCGGGTTCCGCGCTACGCCGTATTCA
>JAIRZQ010000068.1 GCA_031267135.1 Prevotellaceae bacterium | reverse complement strand
TGTTCGAGCGTGTCCGACATAAGGACTGTAACGAAAGATGCATCGGGTACTGTAATTTCGCCTGTATTAAAGAGCGCGGGCGATGTAACGGAATTATGTACGGGCGGCAGTGTACGACTGTACGTATCCAATTCGAGCAGTTACACATCGACGACTTCTTACGTATGGTACAGAGGAGATACTGAGGTGCTTCGCGGCGCGGGCAAGAGCAGTTATATAGCATCCGTTTCGGGAAAATATAAAGTGTTGGCCTATGAGACCAACGGCTGCAGTTCACTGTCGGGTGAGCTGGAGTTGAAGCAGGGCAGCGGAGCAGGCATCACGAAGCCTGCGATAGAGTCGGAATCGGGCGGCTATGTAATATGCGGCAATCAGGGCGGCATCATGCTAAAGCTGACGACAGTCTATACTGAAACGAATATAAGTTACCAGTGGTTCAAGGGCGACACGCTGTTAACCGGCGCGACCGGTATTTATTACTATGCCAAAGAGGCAGGCAAGTACAGCCTGCTTGTAACGGCAGATAAATGTTCGAGCGTGTCCGATATAAGGACAATAACGAAAGATGCATCGGGTACTGTAATTTCGCCTGTATTAAAGAGCGAAGGCGATGTAAGAGCTTTATGTCGAGGCAGTGATGTTAAGTTATATGTAAAGAATGCTGCTGATTATGGTTCCGATGCTACATATATATGGAAGAGAAACAATATTGAAATTTACAGACAAAAAGGTTTGGACAGCATATTTGTAAGCGATGCAGGTTCTTATAATGTATTTGTTTATAAATCTGATGGCTGTTTTTACATTTCACAGGACACCTTACGGTTTACGATGACAGATTCTATCAGTATGGATAAGATTGTATCAAGTGTGTCGTTGCCGCTGCCATATTTGAATACGGGAACTATGTTGACGGCAACAAATGTACAGGGCGGTTCTACTCCTTATGTTTATACATGGTACAAACGCGAAGATCATTCTGCCGCATGGATTCCTGTTTCTGCAACGACCAATCCTGTAACAACAGGAGCGTTGACAACACCTACATGGTACAAGGTAGAAGTGAGTTCATTACCGCTGTGGTCGTCATGTAATGTAACCGGTGATTCTATATTGATTGGAGTAGAGCAGGTAGAGTTGACGCTGGATATAGTTTCTTCAAATTTGACCGTTTGTAATGTAAATACTGATAGTCTTATTATAAAAATCAATAATAGTGGAACTATCAATGCTACTGATGTAGTTATTAATTTTCACGGTGAGGGAAGTTTATCGCCAATGCCCGGCGTAACTTTGCCGAAAATCGGAATGCAGTCGGATACCGTATTTGCAATACCGATACCGCCAAATACAGGAAGTACGGTAAAAAGCGGAGTATTAAAAGCGGAAATAGTATCGTGCAGTCAGACAGATTCCAATCCATCAACTGTTTACGGCAGTTGGAAAAGCGCTGGCTGGTCAGGCTCGGCATCTCAGGCAGATGAAGATACGGTAATATTGACAGTGCATCAAAGTAGTTTAAGTTTAACAAATTCGGGTACAGTCGATACTGTCTGCAGCGGAACCGTTTTCAACTTTACGCCGGCAAGTATTGCCACGGATGTAATTTACACTTGGAAGCGCTTACCTGCCGAAGGTATAAGCGAATTAAGCGATACAGGTTCCATAAGCAATGTTTTGTATAATAATACTGCAGATCACAAACCGTTGTTAGTTACGTATAATTATTACAATTCTGCTTGCTCATCTGTAGAAATAGGCAAGGTACAGGTATTGGTAACAGATTCGATTCACACAGGAGGTATTACATCAAGTGTAACGCCACCGTTAAACTATAATACCGGAACGACTTTGTCTGTGGACGTAACCGGAGGAGCATCGCCATACAGATATGCATGGTATAGAAGAAAACTGAATGAACCGTCATGGACAGCGGCAGGTTCGGGTCATCCGTTTGATACGGGTAATTTGACAGAATCTGCTTGGTTTAAGGTTGATGTAATTTCCGGTGAGGGTTTTCCTGTATGTAATTCCGAAAGCGATTCTATATTTATTAATGTAGATCAGGTTGAATTGACGTTGAAGTTTTTAGACAGAACATATTCAATATGCAATACGTTAGCAGACAGTATCGCTATAAAAATATCCAATTCAAAGCCGGGCGATGCAACAAATGTCTTGATGGAATTTAAGAATGAGGGAACATTGCCTGCAATTGGCAGCATAAGTTTACCTGTAATAAGAGGTAATTCTGATACAACAGTAATAATAGGTTTACCTGAAAATATGACTTCTGTTGCGCAGACAGGAAATATAAAATCTGAGATTGTGTCATGCGATCAAAATGATTCAAATCCTTTGACTGTTTACGGAAGCTGGAAAAACTTGGGATGGTCGGGCAATCCTGCACAGGCGGATGAAGACATGATAAATCTTACCGTTTACCCTAATATGCATTTAACAGGTAAATTAAAAGATACTATATGTTCGGGAGAAATATTCAAGTACTCCCCTGAATCAAATCTCGGTTCTGTAACGGTTTCATGGGAAAGGCAGGCAGTTGCGGGCATAAAGGAAGGTTATTCGACAGGCAAAGGAGAAATAAGCGAAATATTGACAAATGAGTTTAACTATCCGATAACTGCAGTTTATACGGTTACTATGGAAACGGAATACTGTCCGACACAGGTAACTGAAACAGTGAAACTCACTGTTTTGCCTAAGGGCAAGCTGACGTTAAGCCACAGTCCTGAAAATGGAAGCAAAATAGTTTTGGGCACGCCGATAACGATAACAGCTACACTTGAAGGAACAGTAGCAAAAGAATACATATTTACGTATGCGAATGATGTTAAGAAACAGACTTCTAATACGTATGAAATATTTTTATTCAATGAAGAAGCTGCTAATGAAGTTTTCGTAAGTGTTGAAAATGAATATGGCTGTATATTGAAAGGCAAGGAGACATTTATATTAGGATACGATCTTCCCAATATCATAACGCCTAAGGAAGATAAAAACAATAAGCTGTTAACAGGTTATGATATACAGGTTTTCAATCGCTGGGGATCTCAGTTGTACAGAGGCAAAAATGGCTGGGATGGCAAATATAAAGGTTCTCTTGTGGCTGCAGGTACATATTTGTATGTGGTTAATATCCCTCAGCCCGATGGCAAGCTGTTGAAAGTAAAACATTCGGTATATGTGAAATATTGATATAAGTTAAATATAATAATTAGATAATAATATAATAAAATGAATAAGAATAGAAATTATCTGTTAATGATATTACTGCTGCTGTTTATAACAGGTCAACCGTTAATATCGCAGAGTCTAAAAACAGCCGATTCGTATTTTGATGGAGGAGCATATTACAGTGCGGCAAATATGTATAGCAAACTGTTGAATTCTGTAAACAAAAATGCAGAACTGCAAAGTCGCAGAGGAGAAATAATGTTTCGTATAGGCGAATGTTATAGAAAGATGAATAAAACGGACAATGCGAAAAAATGGTATTCACAGGCGCAGGGCATTGGTTATTTGGAGTCTGATTTATACTATGGCTTGGGCAATATACAGATGACAGAACATAAGTATGCAGATGCCAAATTGTCTTTTCAAAAGGCAAAAGACAAGAATCCCGGCGACAGGCGCATAGAGCCGAAAATAGTATCTTGTGACTTGCACGGTATTTATGCGAAGGATAACAGACAGTATGAAATACGTCCTGTAGAAAATTTAAATACGCAGGGCAGCGAGTACGGATTATCGTTTTACGGCGACAGGCTGATATTTGCATCTACGGGCGTACAAAGCTCAAACAAAGCCATATCCGACCGCACCGGATTGCCGTATTCGGATTTGTACATGGCAACATTCGATTCGCGGCTGTTATACGGGAAAGTAGAAAAAATGGAATCGCTGTCTGATATAAAAGCCAACGAAGGTGCGTTTTGTTATGATATTAGGACAGGTCAATTATACTGTACGCGTTGCGAGGATGACAACAGAGATTGTTACATAATAAAACTTGCAGAAAAAAACGGAAAATATAAGGAGATGGGAAAACTGAAACTGGGTAATCATGGTTATGGCATAGGACATCCTTATATTACGGAAGATGGCGGCAGAATATATTTTACATCAACAATGCCGGGTGGTTATGGCGGAGCCGATTTGTGGTATGTTGACAGAGATGATAAGGGAGGCTACGGAAAGCCTGTAAATTTGGGAGAAAAAGTTAATACTGCCGGCGATGAAGTATTTCCATCGTTTATTGACGGAATATTATATTTTGCATCGGACGGGCATCCCGGACTTGGCGGACTTGATTTATTTGCGAGCTATATTGAAGATGATGGCAGTTTCAACACGCCGTTTAATTTGCGGGCGCCGTTTAATTCTTCGCATGATGATTTTAATCTGGTACACAGGCAAAACACCAAGACAGGCTTATTTGTAAGTAACAGAAATGTTGTCAACGGCGACGATATTTATATATTTGATAATTTTCCGCCGCGCTTCATAATACTAAACGGAGAGGTATTTACCGAATACGGCAATGAAACGGTAAAGGATTATAAGGTTTTGGTTACCGAAGGCGGCAAAAAGGTATATGAATGCACAGTTAATGACGGAACAGGATATTTTGTGTATCTTGAACCCGACAGACAGTATGACGTCCGTATAAGCTCGTCAGGTCATTTGACTGAAACGCAGACTGTAAATACGGCAGGAATCAGGAACTTTTCAGAGATAAATTCAAAAACATATTTGAAAAAGGATAAAATAGAAATAAAGCCGAAAAAACCTGATTTGTCTGTAGGCATGAAAATTGAAATGAAAAACATTTATTACGAATTTGATAAATTTACGTTGACAGAGTCTTCAAAACGCGAGTTGGATAAATATTTGGTTTATTTCCGACAGTATCCGGATATGGTGGTGGAAATAAGTTCGCATACCGATTCACGGGGCAGTTTGAGCTATAATAAGAAATTATCCGAATACAGGTCGCAGGAAGTAGTAAAATATTTCATAACAAACGGAGTAAATGCTGATCAACTGCTCTGGAAAGGATATGGAAAGGAGCAGCTATTGATAAAAAATGCTCGTACGGAAGAAGAACACAGCTTAAACAGGCGCACGGTATTCAAAGTATTGACATTGGGATTAAAGAATAAGGATAATAGTAAAAATCATTATGCTCCGGTGTCGGCATCATCATCTGCTAATGTTGCAGGAATAGTAGATATGAGCGGATGGTGGATACTGATACGCGAATCTGCTGATAGCAATCAGATGGAATCTGCCGATGTGAAAAAAGCGCGAAAAATAACGGGAAAGCCTGTACAGATAATAAAAGGCAATGACGGCTTGCATCGTTATTGTATAAAATATTCATGGCAGGATGAAGCATTGCAGGATCAAATATCCTTGTACAAGGAAAATATAGTAACCGAATTATTTCAATTCAAACAATAAAAAGGGATGAAAATAAAATTAACAATAATATTTTTGATAATAACAATACCGATACTGACAAGCGGACAAACCGACATACAGTCGAGTATGCACATGTTTAACAGGACGACATATAATCCTGCCGTTACAGGCGCATCCCGTTATGTAAACGTTTACGGGCACTGGCGCTACCAGTGGCAGGGTTTTAAAGGCGCGCCTCGAACGATGTATTTCAGCGCTAACAGCTATTTTAAGGAGATTAATTCAGGATTGGGACTGGTAGCCATAAATGACAAAATAGGCTTTGAGCGCAACATGATGTTTAAGTTGTCGTATGCATATCATGTTTATGTATCACAGGATGCATATATCTCGTTAGGCATCAGCGGAGGAGTATTAAATAAGAATATCAACTGGGACAAAAAGCAGATAACAGAGCCCGATCCGAATTTACCGACAGGGCAGGAGAACAAACTGACTGCCGATTTTGATTTTGGGATAGAATATAACATGGAACGGTTTACTTTAGGGCTTTCCGTAACGCACTTGAACAGGACGGCGCATAAATCGACTTATAGCAATATGGGGCATCATTTTTACGGATATGTTAAGTATAAATTTGTTTTGGGAGTTGATTTCGACCTTGTTCCCGCCTTGTTTGTGCAAAACAGCAAAAAATCTACGCACATGGAAGGAAATGTACTGTTGTATTATCGTAATAGGGCATGGATAGGAGCGAGTTATCGAGTCGACGATAAATTTTACTCGGAGTCGGTTGTAGGCATTGCAGGTATTGATTTGATGAATGCTTTGCGTATAAGTTATTCATTTGATTATAACATAGGACAGATAGGGAAATATTCCAACAATACTCACGAAATAATGTTGGGAATACGCTTTAATCGTCCGCATAAGAGATATTCAAAATCGCCGAGGTTTTTTGAATAGAAAACAGGAAACATAAGTAAAGGCATTTGAGTATATGTGGTGTTAACCATGGAAGGTTAGACATTTAAATATGGAAAAGGCTGTTCAAAAAGTTTGCTTAAACAGAGATATTATTTCGAGGCGCAACGCCGGGCATATATATCTTTTTGAACAGCCTTTTCTTTTTAAAATATTGCGGATAATTCAGGCTAAAGATACTTTGAGCGGAAATACTGTTTTTGCATCATCAGTTTAAAGGGAAAAATTAAGGAACGGTTTAACCCTGACGAGCAGAAACAGACGCCGGCCATCGACGGCGAAAGGCTGTTTGTGGCGCAGTTTATTCAAAGCGTATCATATCTACTAACTGCAAGAAATACTCAGTGCTCCAGATTTCCATTTCCACAGGTTTTTTGATAAACGGTCGGACATCGTTTTTTACGGCGTTTATGTCCGTTTTCAAAATCCGTTCTTTCAGCAGATTTCTGAAATTTTCTATTGAAAAATCTGTTTCCGTAATAGAATTTATCTGTCGTGCTCTTTGCTGTAAATGTTCGAAATGCAGCGGGACATT